>DASQRI010000529.1:0-10626 GCA_035642975.1 Mycobacterium sp. | reverse complement strand
CAGCATCCCGCAGTCGGTGTGATGGACCAGGATGATCTCGGTGGTGCCCAGCAGCCGCTGACTGATCGCCAGTGAGCGGATTGCGTCGTCGGTGACGACTCCGCCGGCGTTGCGGATGACGTGCGCCTCGCCTTCCTTGATGCCGAGCAGGCTATGCACGTCGAGCCGGGCGTCCATGCAGGCCACCACGGCGACGTGCTTGCTCGGTGGCAGCGGCAGTGGACCGTGGAATGACTTCGCATATTCGGCGTTCTTGGCTAGGTAGTCGTCGGTGACCGTCACAGCCGTCCAGCCTAACGACCCGGCCGCCGTGATTTCACCGGTCCGAATCAACCGGATCGCAACGCATACTTCTCATAGTCTGTGTCCATGCGACGGGGGCGGGGCCGGTAGCCGATGACCCGCTTCTTGGCACGTCGCGTGCTGAACTACATCGTGTTGCTGGCGCTGGCGTCGTTTCTGACGTTCTGCCTGACGTCGGTGGCCTTCTCGCCGCTGGAAAGCCTGATGCAGCGCAGCCCCCGCCCACCGCAGGCCGTCATCGACGCCAAGGCCGCCGAGCTCGGCCTGAACAAACCCATCCCGCTGCGCTACGCGGACTGGGCGTCGCACGCGGTCCGCGGTGACTTCGGCGCCACGGTCGCCGGCCAGCCGGTGTCGGGCGAGTTGTGGCGTCGGATCGGCGTCAGCCTTCGACTGCTGCTCATCGGTTCGGTGGCCGGCACGATCATCGGGGTGGTGCTGGGCGCGTGGGGGGCGATCCGCCAGTACCGGCTCAGCGACCGGGTCATCACGATGCTGTCGCTGCTGGTGCTGTCGACGCCGACGTTCGTGATCGCCAACCTGCTGATCCTGGGGGCGCTGCGGGTGAACTGGGCGCTGGGCGCGCAGGTGTTCCAGTACACCGGAGAAACGTCGCCGGCGCTGATCGACGGCGCGGGCCCGCAATTCGTGGATCGCTTGCAGCACTTGGTGTTACCGACGCTGACGCTGGCGCTGGGCACCGCCGCCGGGTTCAGCCGGTATCAGCGCAACGCGATGCTCGACGTCCTCGGCCAGGATTTCATCCGCACCGCACGCGCCAAAGGGCTCAGCCGCCGCCGCGCGCTGATCAAACACGGGCTCCGCACCGCGCTGATACCGCTGGCCACCTTGTTCGCCTACGGGGTCGCCGGTTTGGTGACCGGCGCGGTGTTCGTCGAGAAGATCTTCGGCTGGCACGGCATGGGCGAATGGATGGTGCAGGGCGTCGCGACCCAGGACACCAACATCGTCGCCGCGATCACGGTCTTCGCCGGCGCGGTGGTCTTGCTGGCCGGGCTGCTCTCCGACTTCTTTTACGCCGCGCTTGATCCGAGGGTGCGAGTGTCATGACCCGCGCCGGCGACGATGGACAAATGAGCGATGGGGTGGGGGCACCACCCGCTTGCGGGGGAGAGCGGCGCAAATGACCGAAGCCGCTGCGCTGCACGCCAAATCCGGTTTGGAGGCACCCGAATTCGCCTCGCGCCGCACGCTGGTGATGCGCCGCTTCCTGCGTCGCCCGTCCGCGGTCGCATCGCTGATCGTGCTGCTGTTGCTGTTCGTCGGCTGCTACGCGTTGCCGTCGTTTCTGCCCTACTCCTACACCGACCTCGACTTCAACGCGCTGCTGCAGCCGCCGAACACCCGACATTGGTTGGGCACCAACGCGCTCGGCCAGGATCTACTGGCGCAAACGTTGCGGGGCATGCAGAAGTCGATGCTGATCGGTTTGTGTGTGGCGATCATCTCCACTGCCATCGCCGCGACCGTCGGGTCGATCTCCGGCTACTTCGGCGGCTGGCGCGACCGGGCGCTGATGTGGATCGTCGACCTGATGCTGGTGGTTCCCAGCTTCATCCTGATCCTGATCCTGACACCGCGGACCAAGAACTCCGGCAACGTCATCGTGCTGGTGCTGCTATTGGCAGGCTTCGGCTGGATGGTCAGCTCGCGGATGGTCCGCGGCATGACGATGAGCCTGCGCGAACGCGAATTCATCCAAGCCGCACGGTATATGGGGGTGTCGAATCGGCGGATCATCACCCACCACGTGGTGCCGAACGTAGCCTCGATCTTGATCATCGACACCGCGCTGAACGTCGCAATGGCGATCCTGGCCGAAACCGGGCTCAGCTACCTCGGTTTCGGCATCCAACCTCCCGACGTGTCGCTGGGCACGCTGATCGCCGACGGCACCCAGTCGGCGACGACGTTTCCATGGGTGTTCTTGTTCCCCGCTGGCGTCCTGGTGCTGATCCTGGTGTGCGCCAACCTGACCGGCGACGGCTTGCGCGACGCGCTTGATCCCACCAGCGGCGCAACGCGAGGTGGTCGCCGATGAGCCGGCTGCTCGACGTCACCAACCTGGCCGTCAGCTTTCCCACCGAGGGTTCACCGCTTAAAGCGGTGCGCGGCATCGACTTTCACGTCGACGCGGGTGAGGTCGTCGCGATCGTCGGCGAATCCGGATCGGGCAAGTCGACGGCGGCGATGGCGGTGGTGGCGCTGCTGCCGGAATACGCCGACGTGCACGGCTCGGTGCGGTTGCACGGCACCGAGTTGGTCGGGTTGCGTGACGACGCGATGTCGCGGTTTCGCGGCAACACCATCGGCACGGTCTTCCAGGATCCGATGTCGGCGCTGACGCCGGTCTACACCGTCGGCGATCAGATCGCCGAGGCCATCGAGGTGCACCAGCCGCGTACCGGGAAGCGGGCCGCCCGGCAGCGCGCGATCGAATTGCTCGAGCTGGTCGGCATCAACCAGCCCGAGCGGCGCGCCCGCGCGTTTCCGCACGAGTTGTCCGGTGGCGAACGGCAACGCGTGGTCATTGCGATCGCGATCGCCAACGACCCCGACCTGTTGATCTGCGACGAGCCCACCACCGCCCTGGACGTCACCGTGCAGGCGCAGATCCTCGAGGTGCTCAGGACCGCTCGCGATGTCACCGGCGCCGGGGTGCTGTTCATCACGCACGACCTGGGTGTGGTCGGCGAATTCGCCGACCGCGCGCTGGTGATGTACGCCGGGCGGATCGTCGAGTCGGCCGCCGTCGGCGACGTCTACCGCGACCGCCGGATGCCTTACACCGTAGGGCTATTGGGCTCGGTGCCGCGGTTAGACGCACCGCAGGGCACCCGGCTGGTGCCGATACCGGGCGCTCCCCCGTCGCTGTCGGCTCTGGATCCGGGCTGCACGTTCGCGCCGCGCTGCCCCCTCGTCGTCGACGAGTGCCGCGCCAAGGAGCCGGCGCTGCAACCGGTCGCGCCCGACCACCTGGCGGCCTGCATCCGCACCGAACACGTCGTCGGGCGCAGTGCCGCAGACATTTACGGTGTCAGCACCGAGGCCACCCCCGACGAGACCGTTGAGCCATCCGTCGTAATAAGAGTCCGCGATCTGGTCCGGACCTATCCGTTGGCGAAAGGCGTTCTGTTTCGCCGCAACATCGGCGAAGTCCGTGCGGTCGACGGCGTCAGCTTCGAGCTGCAGCAGGGCCGCACGCTGGCCATCGTGGGCGAGTCGGGTTCGGGCAAATCGACCACCCTGCACGAGATACTGGAGTTGGTTGCGCCGCAATCGGGTTCGATCGACGTGCTCGGCGCCGACGTTGCCACGCTGAACTCGGCGAGCCGGCGGGCACTGCGCCGCGACATCCAGGTCGTCTTTCAGGATCCGGCGGCGTCGCTGGATCCGCGGCTGCCGGTGTTCGAATTGATTGCGGAGCCGCTGCACGCCAACGGATTCAGCAAGGCCGACACCAGCAAGCGGGTCGCTGAGCTGCTCGACACCGTCGGGCTGCCACACGCCGACGCCAGCCGCTATCCGGGCGAATTCTCCGGCGGGCAAAAGCAGCGGATCGGGATCGCGCGCGCGTTGGCGCTACAGCCCAAGATCTTGGCGCTCGACGAACCTGTCTCCGCGCTCGACGTATCGATTCAGGCCGGCATCATCAACCTGCTGCTGGATCTGCAGGACCGCTTTAGCTTGTCGTATCTATTTGTCTCGCATAATCTTTCGGTGGTCAAGCATCTCGCGCACCAGGTCGCTGTGATGCTGCACGGCGTCATCGTCGAGCAGGGTGACAGCGATCAGATCTTCAGCCGGCCGCAACACGACTACACCCGTCGCTTGCTGGCAGCGGTCCCGCAACCGGACACGGCTCGTGGCTAGCCCGAGAGTGGCGACGTTCGCGCTCGCGACATGCCTGGGCCTCAGCGGATGCTCGGCGGGCGCGGACTATCTGCCGCCCGACTCCAGCACCGCGGTGGGCGCCAGCAGCGACGTCAATCCGCAAAACCCGGCGACGCTGCGCGACGGCGGTGACCTGCGACTGGCGCTCACCGAATTCCCGCCCAACTTCAACATCTTGCACATCGACGGCAACTCCGCCGACGTCGGCGGCATGCTGAAAGCCACGCTGCCGCGGGCGTTCGTGATCGGGCCGGACGGCTCCACCACGGTCGACACCGATTACTTCAGCAGCGTCGAGCTCACCGGGAGCAACCCGCAAACGGTGACCTACACGATCAACCCAAACGCGACGTGGTCAGACGGCACGCCGCTGGAATGGGAAGACATCGCCAGCCAAATCCACGCCACCAGCGGGGCCGACAAGAACTTTGCCATCGCGGGCACCAACGGCAGCGAGCGGGTGAAGTCGGTGACCCGCGGCGTCGACGACCGCCAGGCCGTGGTGACGTTCGCCAAGCCGTACGCGGAGTGGCGCGGCATGTTCGCCGGCAACAGCATGCTGCTGCCGAGGAGCATGACGGCCACCGCCGACGCGTTCAACAAGGGCCAGCTTTCCGGTCCCGGGCCGTCGGCCGGGCCGTTCGTCGTCTCCGCGCTGGACCGGACCCGGCAGCGGATTGTGCTGAGCCGCAACCCCAAATGGTGGGGCGAGCGGCCACGGCTGGACAACATCACCTACCTGGTTCTCGACGACGCCGCGCGGTTGCCGGCGCTGCAGAACAAGGCCATCGATGCCACCGGCCTGGCCAGCCTCGACCAGTTGACCATCGCTCGGCGCACCAAGGGCGTCTCGATCCGGCGGGCACCAACCCCGAGCTGGTATCACTTCACCTTCAACGGCGCGAAGGGCTCGATACTGGCCGACCCCGCGTTGCGCCGCGCGGTCGCCGAGGGCATCGACCGGCAAAGCATCGCCGCCGTCGCCCAACACGGCCTCACCGCCGATCCGGTGGCGCTGGACAACCACATCTACGTGCAGGGCCAGCAGGGCTACCAGAACAACAGCGGCGTCGTCGCCTACAACCCGGACAAGGCCAAGCAGGACCTCGACGCGTTGGGCTGGAAACTTAACGGGCAGTTCCGCGAAAAGGACGGACGGCAGCTGGTCGTCCGCGATCTGTTCTACGACGCGCAGACCAGTCGGCAGTTCGGTCTGATCGCGCAGCACAGCCTCGCGCAGATCGGTGTCAAGCTCGAACTGAGCGCCAAGGCGGGCAGCGGCTTCTTCACCAACTACATCAACGTCGGCGCCTTCGACATCGCGCAGTTCGGTTGGATGGGTGACGCGTTTCCGCTGTCGGCGCTCACCCAGATTTACGCGTCCGACGGGGAGAGCAACTTCGGCAAGATCGGCAGCGCCGAGATCGACGCCAAGATCGAGCAGACGCTGGAAGAGCTGGACCCCGCCAAGGCGCGGGCGTTGGCCAACGACGTGGACAAGTTGATCTGGGCCGAGGGGTTCAGCCTGCCGTTGGTGCAGTCCCCCGGCAACGTCGCGGTCAACAGTTCGCTGGCCAATTTCGGGGCGACCGGGCTGGCGGATCTGGACTACACCGCGATCGGATTCATGCGCAGCTGAGGTGTGGGCCACGCGGCCCAGAAAATCGTCCGATTCGCGCAACCAAGCCCGGTTGCGACTGAGCGCTGGCGCGCCTTCTGCCAAGCCCGCGTCAGCGCCAGAATTCGGTGAGCTGCTCGGCAAGGGCTCTGCCTTGGTTGTAACCGGCTCGAGCAGCGGGTGGACGCAGCGACAGATCCATCGCATTGGCGCCGAACATGTGCTCGGAGTTGCTGTCCGGGAAGATCGTCACGACTCTGCTGCCGCGTGCGCGTAGTTCGTCGACCTGTGTTGCGAGATGCATGCCCCAGTCCAGCGGATGCCGTGATCTGCCGCCGAATGGTGACAGCACCAGCACCCGTGCGTATCCGGCTGCCAGATCGGCATTCTCGTTGCGTCGGTAGCCGCCATTGATGTACCGGTTGCCGGCGATGCTGTACGGAGGGATACCGAAGCCGTTGGAACTGCTGGCGGCGACGGCGTCCACCAGGTCGACTCCGCTGTGGCGGTCGAACACGACCGGTTCGCCGGTATGGGCATCGACCGCCGGGATGAGCAACGGCCGTAGCGGCCAGTGTTGACTGGGCAGCCGAGCGGCGACGACGGCGCGCCACCGCGTTTGCACAGAACTGTGCGACGCCGCGTCCGTCTCGAGGGCCGCCGCGCCCATTCTGCGGCGCATGTCGGCTGCATCCTCAGCGGCAGCGATGACTGCGCTCGTCCTCTCCATATGATCTGACGCCGGCCCGATCGGAGCACGTCGACCAGTCGGTGGCGCGGGTACAGCGGCGAGGATGCCGGCAAGCAGTTCGGTCGGTGGGATCCCGCTGGTTATCTGGGCCGCGGCGGTCGAGCCGGCCGACGTCCCGATGGTCAGGTCGGCCTCGGTTACATCCACCCCGGCCTCGAAAAGGCCGGCGATGACGCCGATCTCCCACGCGTTGCCTGCCGATCCGGCACCGCCGAGAACCAACGCTCGCTCACCCGCGGCGTGCACCCGCTTTGTGGAGTCGGCCTGCGGCTGATCCTGATCGGACCTCGGCCGGTCGGAGGCCGTCGAGGTGAAGTGCAGAGTTGAAGGAGGTGTTGTGTTCATGGGAGTCGCCTTTCGCGAGTTGCCTGTTGGGCGCTCCCACTGGCGACTAGCTCAGTCGCGCGATCGTGGACCGCGTGGGAGCACCCAGTGCGGATACTGCGTTCATGGGTCTCACCTCCTGTCGACGGGTCACGATCGCCAGACGCTAGCACACCAGCGTCGGGACTGAATCGTTAAGCGCACAGTTCGATACGTTGCGCGCCTTTGACGCCGACGTATCGGGCTGGCGTGCAGGTCAATACGATGACCTGTCCGCGCTCGCCCAGGGCGTCGAACACCTCGGCCATTTTGACCAACCGCTCCGGATCGGTGAAGCCGAGCGCGTCGTCGATCAGAATCGGGACGGCGTCCTCTTTGGCGACCAGCGCCGCGCCGGCCAGCCGGGCCAGGATGCCGAGCTGCTCCTTGGCCCCGCCGGACAGCGACTCGTACGGCACGGTGCAACCGTCGAGAGTGCGGTTGAGGATGCACAGATCACTGTCGACGTCGACCTCGAAACTCGGCCCGAAGACTGGACGCCCGAGTCGCTGCAATTCGGCGCGGAACGGCTCGACGTAACGCAGCCGGGTGGTGTCGCGGTGGCGGGTCATCACCTCGCGCAGCAGCTGGACCGCGCGGGCCCGGCCACCCACCCGGTCGTGCTCGCTGCGGGCGTGTTCGCGGCGGATCTCGGCGGCATCGAGCTTGCCTTTGCGGCCCTCGGTGCCGAATACCGTGAGCTCCACGTCGATCTCGTGCAGGGTGCGGGCGATCTGGTCGTGCCGTTCGCGCAGTGTTTCGGCGGCCTCGACCGCGTCGGCCAGTTCGGCGGCGACGGCGTCGGGTGCGGCGGCGGCCAGTTGTTGGGACAGCGTGACGACCTGGCCCTCGGCGGTTTGCGCCGCCTTCAGGTCGGCGTCGACGGTGGCGGCCAGTTGCTCATCGGTGACGGTGGCCCGCCCTAAGGCCAATCGGTTGGCTTCTACCGCCAGTTCGGCGCGTTGGGTGACCAGCTTGTCCTGCAAAAGTGTTGCCCGCGTGGAGATCTCCGCAAGCTTACTGGTCGCCAGCACGGCGACCCGACGGTGCGTGTCGCTGTCTGCGGCCGCTTGGACCCGGGCCGCGTCGGCCGCGTCGAGTTCGACACGGGCGGCGGCGGCATCCATCGCGATGTCGTCGGCGAGCGCCGGCAGGGCACGCAATTCCGTCAGCCGGGAACGTAGCTGCTCGACCTCGTCGTCACCGCTCAGCCCGGCCAGGGTCGCGGTCAGCCGATCGCGAGAGCTCTGCAGTTCGCGGCGCCGCTGATCGGCTAGACGCGCTGCGGCCAGGTCGGCGACCTGTGCTGTGGTCAGTGCTGCGGCCAAATCTTGCTGTGCTGCAGCGTATTCGGTCTGGATGTCGAGGGCCGAGGTACCCGGAGTGAACCGCGCGGTCACGATGCCCGGCACCTCGACCTCGGTCTCGGCGCTGGCGGTGGCCGACCAGCTTTGACCTGCCTGCAGCGACACCCGCTGGTCACCGATCACCAGTTCGATGTCGGTGGCTGCGACGAATTCGACTGTCGCTGCGAGCAACGCGAGTTTGCCCTCAGCCCGCTCGACAGCCGCGGCGGCCTGTTCGATCCGACGTAAGAGGTCGTCGGTCAGTGCGATCGTCGAAAGTTCTTTATCCACGCCGGCGCGGTCGCGCAGTGCGGCATCGATTTTCGCGAGCCGGGCTGCCAGTCGCTCGGTCTCCTCGCGGCGGGCCAGTTCGTCGACGACACGACGAGCGGTTTTGGCCCGCCGCTGGGTGGCGGCGACGAGCTGGTCGGCCTGCTCGACCACGGCGTCGGCCGCCTCGGTGACATCGCGCGCGGTCGCCTGCGCCTCGGTGGCCTCGCGAACTTCGGCCTCCAGCGCCGCGACCGCCGCTGTGCGCCGGTCGTTTTCGGCCCGCAGCCGCAGCCGCTCGGTGTGCGCCCCGGTCGACGCGGTGCTGGTCGCGGTGGCGGCGGCGGCGATCAGTTCGGCTTCACGCACCTGTTCGGTCAGCTGGGTAATCTTGTCGGCGGCGGCCTGGGCGGCGGTCCGCCGGGCCGCGGCCGCCTGCTGAAGCGGCGCCAACTCGGCCAGCTCAAACGTCAGCGCGGCGTGCCGATTGACCCGCTCGTCGACCTCGGCGACGGCCTCGGCGCAGCGCTGCACCTCGGCTTCGGCGTCGCGCAGCGCGGTGAGGGCGATCGTCCATTCCCCGGTGGGCCGGCCGGTCGGGGTGAAGTAGCGGCTGTATTCAGTGTCGATCCGCTCGATCAGCAGTGGCTCGGTGCCCGAGAGCGCGGCGGTGTCGCCGGCTGCGACGTCGAGCGCGCGGGTCAGGGCGTCGCAGCCGGACAGGTTCACCGCCGCCGTCGCGGTCGCCTGCAGCACCCGCTGGGCGTGCCACAGTTCGGTGTCCAAGGTCTCGGTCAGCATGGACTGCACCCGGTCGTGCGCCTCGTCGCCGCTGTGTTGTTCACGGCGTGGCTCCAGCACCGTCAGCTGCGTCTCGCATTTCTTGTGGAATCGTTTGTGGTAAACGAAACGATAAGGGCCGGTGCTGATTTCGGCGGTGACTTCGGATCCGACGTCGGCGTGGGTCGGCTTGACCTGCTTGACTTCCTTCTTGGTGGACCGGTCCTTGGATTCCAGCAGCAGGTCCAGCGCCTCGATCATCGACGACTTGCCGATCTCGTTGGCTCCGGACACCACGACCACACCGTTGTCCGGGAAGTCGATCTCGCGGTAGTCGATGCCGCGGTAGTTCTTCAGGACCAGCCGATGTAACTTCATGCCGCACCTCGACTTTGGTGACCCTTGTCGGTCAGCCGCAGCAACAATGCGAGCGCTGCCTGTGCATCGCCGGCGGTGTCGGCGTCACCGTCACGCGCGGCCTGCACCAGCTCCTCGACGGCCGCGGCGGCGAACCCGCCGATGCCCAGGTCGGTGAATTCGCCGTCGGCGGGCATCACCGCCAGATCGCTGTGGCTCTCCCAGACCCGCAGCGACGCGAACAGCCGCGAGTATTTGTCCAAGCAGGCGTCCAGGTCGGCGCGGTCGGTCACCGTCAACGAACCAATCAGGGCCAGCCGCAGCACGGTTCGGTCCTTGTCGGGCATCAGGTCCAGGTTCAGATCCAGGTCGGCGACGTCGCGGCTGTTGTCCACCTGACGGTTCAGCGTGCTGAACCGCCAGCGACCGACTTTTCGGGCGTCGACGGTGACGGGCCGCTGCGGATCGGTCTCGTCGATGTCGACGACCAGGACATGGCCGGGATCGTGTTCGACGTCGTCGTAGTTGGTGACCTCCGGCGAGCCCGAGTACCACACCCGGCCGCTATTGCCGACCTCGGTGAGCGAATGCTTGTCGCCGAGCGCCACGTAGTGCACCGCGCCGCGGGCCAACGCGTCCTGCACGTTGGCCAGCCGGATCAGCGAGGGCTTGGTGGGATCCGGGTCGAGCACGTCGACGCCGCCATGCGCGACGAGCACCCGGGTGACCCCGTCGGCCGGCAGGCCGTCGAGCACGTCGGCGACCAGGTCGGTGGTCGGCGCCTTGGACCGCCACGGCGCCGCGACGATCTGCAGGCCGGGCCGGACCTCGTGCACCCCGGGGCGATCGAGCACCGTCACGTTGGCCGGGCACTCGGCGGCGAACAGCGCACTGGTGTACACCGACGACGCATCGAGCGGGTC
>DASQRI010000528.1:0-17767 GCA_035642975.1 Mycobacterium sp. | reverse complement strand
CTCAACCCGGCCTAGTCCCAGTGCAGACAGCTCGTCGCGGGTTTCGCCGAGGCGTCGTTCGTGATGATCGGAGACGACGACGTCGGCGCCTTCGGCGAGCGCGCGCCGGGCGGTCGCAGACCCGATTCCGGTGCCGGCCGCGGCCGTGACGATCACGACCTTGCCTTTCAGAAGTCCGTGTCCGGCAACTTCTTTGGGCGCAACGGCGAGCGTCATCGAGCCTCCCTCGGTAGACCGAGCACGCGCTCGGCGATGATGTTGCGCTGTATCTCGTTAGAGCCGCCGTAGATGGTGTCTGCGCGGGTGAACAGGTAGAGCCGCTGCCACTCGTCGAAGTCGCCGCCGGCCAGCACCAGGCCCGCCTTACCCTGCACGTCCATCGCGATCTCACCGAGATCACGATGCCAGTTGGCCCACAACAACTTCGAGACGTTATCTTTCCCGGCGGCCCGGCCGCCTCCTTCGACGTCCATGGTCGCCAGGGCGTACGAGCGCATTGCCCGTAGGCCGGCCCAGGACCGGGTCAGGCGTTCGCGAATCAGCGGATCGTCAGCGGCGCCGGTGTGTTTGGCGAGCTCGACGACGGCGTTGAGCTCACGCGCGTAGACGATCTGTTGGCCGAGGGTCGAGACACCGCGCTCGAAAGTCAGCGTTCCCATCGCAACCCGCCAGCCGTCGCCCGGCTGGCCCACCACGAGGTCGGCGTCGGTGCGGGCGTCATCGAAGAACACTTCGTTGAACTCCGAGTCACCCGTCAACTGGACGATCGGGCGGACCTGTACCCCGGGCTGGTCGAGCGGTACCAGCAGATACGCCAACCCGGCGTGCCGCTTGGAACCCTTCTCCGAGCGTGCCACCACGAAACACCATTGCGCCCAGTGCGCCAGCGATGTCCAGACCTTCTGGCCGTTGATCACCCACGCGTCACCGTCCAGCACCGCGGTGGTGGCGACGTTGGCCAAATCGCTGCCGGCTCCGGGCTCGGAGTACCCCTGACACCACAACTCGGTGACGTCGAGAATCCGCGGAAGAAACCGCTGCTGCTGCTCCGGTGTGCCGAAGGCGATCAACGTCGGCCCCAGCAATTCCTCGCCGAAATGGTTGACCTTCGCGGGCGCGTTGACGATGGCGTATTCCTCGTAGAACGCGACCCGGTGCGCCACGGACAGTCCGCGACCGCCGTGCTCGACCGGCCAGCCCAAGCAGGTCAGGCCGGCTTCGGCGAGATGCCGGTTCCACGCGCGCCGCTCTTCGAACGCCTCATGCTCGCGGCCGGGGCCGCCCAGACCCTTGAGAGACGCGAATTCGCCGACCAGGTTCTCGGCCAGCCAGTCGCGCACCTCGGCCCGGAACTCCTCGACGCCTTGCACCCCTGTAGGCTAACCTACCAAGCACTTGCTTTGTTAGGAGCCCGCATCGATGCCGAGCGATCCGCAGACCATTCCTGCGGTGTTGGACCGCATCGCACGCGAGCTTCCCGACCACAATGCGCTGTTCACCCCAGATCGCGCGGTTAGCTTCGCCGGGCTGCGCGACGACGTGCGCCAAGCCGCAGCCGCGATGATCAACCTCGGCGTCAACACCGGCGACCGGGTGGCGATCTGGTCACCGAACACCTGGCACTGGGTGGTCGCGTGCCTGGCCACCCACTACGCCGGCGCCACCGTGGTGCCGCTCAACACCCGCTACACCGCGGCCGAAGCCACCGACATCCTGGCCCGCACCGGCGCTCCGCTGCTGGTGGCGATGGGCGAATTTCTCGGATCGGACAAGATCGCCGATCTCAACCGGGATGCGTTGCCCGATTTGTGCCACATCGTGCGGGTGCCGGTCGCCGTCGACGACGGGACGTGGGACGAGTTCGTCGGCCTCGGCACCGACCTTGACGCCGCCGATGCCCGCGCCGCCGCGGTCCGCCCCGACGATGTCTCCGACGTCTTGTTCACCTCAGGGACCACCGGCCGCAGCAAAGGCGTGCTCTGCGCGCACCGGCAATCGTTGTCCGGTTCGGCGGCGTGGGCGGCCTGCGGCAAGATCACCAGCGACGACCGCTACCTGTGCATCAACCCGTTCTTCCACAACTTCGGCTACAAGGCCGGGATCCTGGCCTGCCTGCAGACCGGCGCCACGCTGATCCCACAGCTGACCTTCGACGCCGAGCAGGCGATGCGCGCGGTCGCCGAGCACCGGATCACCGTGCTACCCGGACCGCCGACCATCTTCCAGACACTGCTCGACCATCCTGCGCGTGGCAGCTACGACCTGAGCTCGTTGCGGTTCGCGGTCACCGGCGCGGCCACGGTACCGGTGGTGTTGATCGAGCGGATGCAGACCGAACTCGACATCGACATCGTGCTCACCGCCTACGGCCTGACCGAGTGCAATGGGTTCGGCACCATGTGCCGCGCCGACGACGACGCCGTCACGGTCGCCACGACCTGCGGGCGGCCGGTTGCCGGTTTCGAGCTGCGAATTGGTGATCACGGGGAAGTCCTTTTGCGCGGGCCCAACGTGATGCTCGGCTATCTCGACGACCCGCAAGCCACCGCGGACACCGTGGACACCGACGGCTGGCTGCACACTGGCGACATCGGAAAGCTCGACGCCGCAGGCAATCTCCAGATCACCGATCGGCTGAAGGACATGTACATCTGCGGCGGCTTCAACGTCTACCCCGCCGAGGTCGAGCAGGTGCTCGCGCGGCTCGACGGTGTGCTGGACTGCGCGGTGATCGGCGTGCCCGACGAGCGGCTCGGTGAGGTCGGCCGGGCCTTCTTGGTGACGCGGCCCGGATCTGGGCTCGACGAGCAGAAGGTGATCGCCTACACCCGCGAGTACTTGGCGAATTTCAAAGCCCCCCGTTCGGTGAAGTTTGTCGACACGCTGCCACGCAACGCGGGCGGGAAAGTCGTCAAACCGCTACTGCGAGAGATGGCGTAATGGACCTTGATTTCGACGACGAGACGCTGACATTCCAACAGGAGGTCCGCGAGTTCCTGTCTGCGCACCGCGACTCGTTCCCGACGCATTCGTACGACACCGCCGATGGCTTCGAGCAGCATCGGCATTGGGACCAGGTGCTTTTCGATGCTGGGCTCTCGGTTATCACCTGGCCGGAGAAATACGGTGGCCGCGACGCAACACTGTTGCAGTGGGTGGTCTTCGAGGAGGAATACTTCCGCGCCGGCGCGCCCGGTCGAGCCAGCGCCAACGGCACCTCCATGCTGGCGCCGACGTTGTTCGCACACGGCACCGAGGAGCAGCTGGACAGGGTGCTGCCCAAGATGGCCAGCGGTGCGGAGATCTGGGCCCAGGCTTGGTCGGAACCCGAGTCCGGTAGCGATCTCGCCTCGCTGCGCTCAGCTGCCACCCGCACCGACGGCGGCTGGTTGCTCAACGGCCAAAAGATCTGGAGCTCGCGAGCGCCGTTCGGCGACAGGGCTTTCGGGTTGTTTCGCTCTGACCCCGAAGCGGAGCGCCACCGCGGACTGACATATTTCATGTTCGACCTCAAGGCCGACGGGATCACCGTGCGACCGATCGCTCAACTCGGTGGCGACACCGGCTTCGGCGAGATCTTCCTCGACGACGTCTTCGTGCCCGATGCCGATGTGATCGGCGAGGTGCACGACGGGTGGCGAGCCGCGATGAGCACGTCGAGCAACGAACGCGGCATGTCGCTGCGCAGCCCGGCCCGCTTCCTGGCCTCCGCCGAGCGTCTTGTGCAGCTGTGGAAAGCCAAGGACGACAGCGGATTCGGTGATCAGGTCGCCGACGCGTGGATCAAGGCGCAGGCGTATCGACTGCACACCTTCGGTACGGTGACCCGGCTCGCCAACGGCGGTGAACTCGGCGCCGAGTCCTCGGTGACCAAAGTGTTCTGGTCCGACTTGGACGTCGCGGTGCACCAGACCGCGCTGGAGATCCGTGCGGCCGACGGCGAACTGGCCGGCTCGTGGACCGACGGGCTGTTGTTCGCGCTCGGTGGTCCGATCTACGCCGGCACCAACGAGATTCAGCGCAACATCATCGCCGAACGGCTGCTCGGACTGCCCCGGGAGAAGTCCAAATGAGATTTGATCTTGACGCGCAGCAGCGCGACTTCGCAGCGAGCATCGACGCGGCGCTGGGGGCGGCCGATGTGCCGGGCGCGGTGCGGGCGTGGGCCGCGGGCGACACCGCGCCCGGCCGTAAGGTGTGGGCGCGGTTGGCCGACTTGGGGGTCACCGCGTTGGCGGTGCCCGAGCAGTTCGACGGCATCGACGCGCACCCCGTCGACCTGGTGGTCGCATTGGAACGGCTGGGACGCTGGTGCGTGCCCGGCCCGGTCACCGAATCCGTTGCGGTGGCACCTATTTTGCTGGCCGACGACGAGCGGTGCGCGAAGCTGGCGTCCGGTGAATTGATCGCGACCGTCGCGCTCAGGCCGCAGGTGCCGCGCGCCGTGGACGCCGATACGGCCGGGCTGGTCCTCGCCGCTGAAACCGATGGCCGGGTCAGCGAAGCGCAGATCGGCGACCGGCACGAGTCCGTCGACCCGAGCCGCCACCTGTTCCACGTCGACGCCGGTGGCGAAGCCTGGCAGGCCGATGTCGCACGCGCCTACGAGTTCGGCGCACTGGCCACCGCCGCCCAACTGATCGGCGCCGGGCAGGCAATGCTGGACGCCGCAGTGGATTACGCGAAGCAGCGGGCCCAGTTCGGCCGCGTCATCGGTTCGTATCAGGCGATCAAACACAAACTGGCCGACGTGCATGTCGCGCTCGAGTTGGCCCGCCCACTGGTCTACGGGGCGGCATTGTCGTTGGCGGACCAGTCGCCCGACACCGCCCGCGATGTCAGCGCCGCCAAGGCTTCCGCTTCGGACGCCGCATTGCTAGCCGCCCGGGCGGCGCTACAGACCCACGGCGCCATCGGTTTCACCGCCGAGCACGACTTGTCGCTGTGGCTGTTGCGGGTGCAGGCGCTGCGGCCGGCATGGGGCGATCCGGCTTCCCACCGACGGCGAGTCCTGGAGGCGCTCAAGTGACAACCACTGACGAACGGGAACTGCTGCGCGAGACCGTGGCCGCGCTGGTGGCCAAGCATGCCTCGCCCGCCGCGGTGCGCGAAGCGATGGAATCGGATCAGGGTTACGACGAGTCGCTGTGGCGGCTGCTGTGCGAGCAGGTCGGCGCCGCCGCCTTGGTGGTGCCCGAGGAATACGGCGGTGCCGGTGGCGCTCTCGGTGACGCGGCAGTCGTCCTCGAAGAACTCGGCAAAGGGCTGGTGCCCAGCCCCTTACTCGGCACCACGCTGACCGAACTGGCGCTGCTGGCCGCGGACCAACCCGACGCCGACGCGCTGGAGTCGTTGGCCGAGGGCACGGCGATAGGCGCGGTGGTATTCGACCCCGACTACGTGGTCAACGGCGACGTCGCCGACATCGTCATCGCGACCAACGACGGCAAACTCGACCGGTGGACGTCGTTCAGCGCCGAACCCGTCACCGCCATGGACCCGACCCGGCGGTTGGCCCGCATCACGCTGGAGAGCACCGCGCCGGTCGGCACCGACCCTGGTATCGAGGATCTGGCGGCGATCCTGTTGGCCGCCGAGCAGATCGGGGCGGCTACCCGCTGCCTGGAACTCACCGTCGAATACAGCAAGGAACGCCAGCAGTTCGGTCGAGCGATCGGAAGCTTCCAGGCGCTCAAGCACCGGATGGCCGACCTTTATGTCGCGGTGCAGGCGGCTCGCGCCGTGGTGAACGATGCCACCGACGCTCCGTCAGCGACGTCGGCGGCGCTGGCGCGCGTCGCGGCCACCGAGGCGTTCAACACGGTGGCCGCCGAAGGCATTCAGCTGCATGGCGGTATCGCGATCACCTGGGAACACGACATGCAGCTGTACTTCAAACGCGCGCATGGCAGTTCGCAACTGCTCGGTCCGGCGCAGGCGCATCTGCGCCGGCTGGAAACCGAAGTGTTCTAGCCTTGGCGACATGAGCGGTCGCGTCGCGCTGCGGGCTGGGGTTCCGCCGTTCTACGTGATGGACGTCTGGCTGGCGGCGGCCGAGCGCCAACGCACTCATGGCGATCTGGTGAACCTCTCAGCGGGGCAGCCGAGCGCCGGAGCTCCAGAGCCGGTGCGCGCCGCTGCCGCTGCCGCGCTGCATCTCAACCAGCTCGGCTACACGGTGGCGCTGGGTGTTCCGGAGCTGCGCGCGGCGATCGCGGCGTCGTATCTGGACCGGCACGGCCTGCACGTCGACGTAGACGACGTGGTGGTGACGACGGGGTCATCGGGCGGATTTCTGTTGACCTTCCTGTCCTGCTTCGACGTCGGTGATCGAGTCGCAATCAGCAGCCCCGGGTATCCGTGCTATCGCAACATTTTGACGGCGCTCGGGTGCGAGGTCGTGGTGATCGAGTGTGGACCGGAAACCCGGTTCCAGCCCACCGCACAGATGCTTGCCGAGCTCGACCCGCCGGTGCGGGGTGTCGTCGTGGCCAGCCCGGCAAACCCGACCGGCACCGTCATCCCGCCCACCGAGCTCGCGGCAATCGCGTCCTGGTGCGACGAATCCGGAGTGCGGTTGATCAGCGACGAGGTTTACCACGGACTGGTCTACGACGGCGCACCGCAGACCAGCTGCGCGTGGAATACGTCGCGAAATGCGATGGTGGTCAACAGCTTTTCCAAATTCTTCGCGATGACCGGGTGGCGGCTGGGCTGGCTGTTGGTGCCGCGCGAGCTGCGCCGGGCGGTGGACCGCCTGACCGGAAACTTCACCATCTGCCCACCCGTTTTATCGCAGTACGCTGCCGTCGCGGCCTTCGACCCCGAGTCGGTCGAAGAAGCCAACGGTCATCTGCACCAGTACTCCGTCAATCGCTCAATGCTGCTCGACGGTCTGCGCGACATCGGCATCGACCGGCTGGCACCCACCGACGGCGCGTTCTACGTGTACGCCGACGTCTCCGATTTCACCGCGGATTCGATGGTGTTTTGCTCGAAGTTGTTGGCCGACAGCGGAGTAGCGATCGCCCCCGGGATCGACTTCGATCCAGAGCGGGGCGGCTCGTTTGTCCGGCTTTCGTTCGCCGGACCGGCCAGCGACATCGAGGAGGCGCTGCGCCGGATGGGTGCGTGGTTGCCGAGTCAAAAGGGCGGTGGCTCGTAGCCTGCCGTGTGTTTTCGGCGCTCTTGGGCAAGTTGCTCTTCGTTGATTCGTCGTTCGGCCGCGATTCGGGAGGTGCGCTCGGCGGCACGTGTGCGCTTGCGCCGCGGCATCATCAACCCTCGACTGATATCGGGTGATGCGGCCGCACCGGCGGTCTTCAACGCGCCGGTCGGCGCGCCCAAGACCGGAAAGATCGCGCTGCCACCGGGTGCGGTCGTGTAGATATGGCCGGTGGGGGCCGTCCACTGCACAGTGCCGTCGGGCAGCTGACGGTCCGCCCATCCACCCAAACCGGTGTAGAACGTTTTCAGCAAGTGGTGATAACGGCAGAGCAGTTTGAGGTTCGACGGATGGGTAGGGCCTACCGGGTACGGGATGGTGTGGTCGATGTCGCACACCTCGGCCCGCTGATCGCAACCGGGGAAGCGGCATGTCAAATCCCGTAACCGGACGAATTCGGCCAGCGCCGCCGAGGGTCGATAACCGGGCTCCGAATCTGTTGAGGGCATCACCAACGGCTTGATCTTCGCGTTTGCGGCCAAGTCACGCAACGTGATTGACGGCTGCGGCCCGAATCCGGGCAAATAGCCTGGTGCTTGGGAGTCGCCACGGATCGTCGCCTGCTCGGCCAAGACATGGATCACCACCTCGGTGGCTGGACGTCGTTGTGCTGCTGAGCAGTCCGGCGACCCGCATTGGCAAGGCATGGCCGACAATCCGGCGGTCAGAGCGCCCAACGCGTCCGCCCGACGTTGCTGCTTGGTTCGAGGATCTACCGGGCAGACCGTCTCGGCAATCGCGTCAAGCTTCTGATCTAAAGCCGCGCCGTCCGTCGCGCACAACTGCGCCCAGACGCCGGCCAACCCGGAATCCGTGGGTCCGATCTCGACATAGCGATCTTCGATGCGCTGTCCGGGCACCCGTCTGCCAGCCGGGTCGAACCGCATCACCCACAAGTCGATGCGCTCGATGAGCTTGGGCGCCGAGAGCCGCATCCACTTCGGCGCATGCCTGGCGATGGCCGCATCCAGCTTGGCGATCAAGACCGGATCATCGACCAACTCGGTACGGGATACCACCGCGGCCATCAGCCGAAAATCGATGAGTCCTCGCGCAAAGACCTCAGCGACCCGGGGCAGCCGCTCGCGCAACGCGATCGCATAACGCAACCGCCCGCGCGCCCGGCCCCGGCTGATGCCCAAAGCGGCGGCTACTTCGGCGACCACGTTCTCGTGGCCGTCGATGGCCCAGTTCAGCCGATTGACATCGTCTTCGGGGGCGCGACGCGCATATAACTCGCCGATCGCGGCCAACTCCCGACCACACATCGCATTCTGCCCGTGCGCCGCGGCTGTCATGGCGTCCACCAGAGCGCCGTCGTACACACCAGCGAAGCCAGCCGTGGCCTGCGACGACGATGCATAATCGAACATACTTTCGATCGTACATCGCGCCACCGACAACCGGTTCAGTCGATCAACGACTGCGCTTCTGCGATGCCGACGACGAGATCGTGAAGGTCGCCGCCCACCTCGAGTCGACCCGACTGCTCGATCCCGCCGACCTTCACCGGCTCGAAGCCGGCCGTTCGGATCAACCGCTCGACTTCCTGGCCGGCATGATCGTCGTCGGTCGCGTAGAAGAGGACCGCGCGCTCTGGTGACCGGTTGCTAGAGGACTCAAAGAGATCGCCCGAGAGGGTTCCAAACGCCATGGCCAAGCACGCCCCCGCCGGCAACCAGCCGGCGACAACCTCGCCAGCGGATTGGCCTTTCGGCAGCAGACGTACGACGTTACCTTGCGCGTCGACGGTCAGCGGGTTGCTCGGAACGACCACGATCTTGTCGGTTAGCGGATCGGCGATCTGGTCTACGACGGCCTTGAGCACGGTGAAGCGCAGCGCGAGGACGACGGCATCGGCGCCCTGCAAGGCGTCGCGGTTGTCGACGGCGACGACGGCAGCTGGGCCGATCTCTGCAGCCAGCCGTTGCGCCGACTCATGGTTAGCGCTCGACAGCCGCAGCGTCTCGCCGCCCGAGGCGAGTTGGCGGGCGATGACCGATCCGAGCCCTCCAGTGCCGATGATCGCGGTGGTCATGACGGAAACCTACTCCGCGTCATGGTAGTAACAACGGCGGCCCACCCGCGCCGCCGAGCTAGGCGACTCGTGCCTCCACCACGCTGAGTGGTGAAGCGGTCTGCACCACTCGGGTCATCTGGAATCCGGCTTGGCTGAGCAGCTTTCGATATTCGGCTGCGGTGCGCTCACGTGCCGCGAGGTTCAGCAGCATCTCCAGATCCGCCCATTTGCCCGGGAAGTCGCGGTCGTGGTCGGGGATGACCAATTCGACCAGCAACACCGTCGCTTGCGGGCCCGCGGCGGCGCGAACATTGCGCAGGATCTGCACCGCCTTGTCGTCGGGCCAATCATGCATGATGTTCTTCAACACATAGGCGTCGCCGCCGGCCGGAACGCTGTCGAAAAACGATCCCGCCTCGATGTGCACTCGATCGGCAACGTTGTGCTTGCAAAGCAGGCTCGAGGCGCTCGCCACGACCTCCGACATGTCATACAAGACGCCCTGGGAGGCCGGCGCTGAGGCCAGGATGGCGGCCAACAACGGGCCGTGTCCGCCGCCGACGTCAACGATGGTGTCATAGCGGCTGAAGTCGTAGCCGGCGACCACGGCCTCATCGGTCAACTCCGAAATACTCGTCATGGTGCGATTGAAAAGAGCGGCGAGCTCCGGATTTTCGGCGAAATAGTCGAAGCTCTCCTTGCCGTGCATGACCGGGACGACAGAACGTCCGGTTCGGATCGCATCCACCAGCAGGGTCCATCGCTCGCGCTGCTCGCGCGACCCGTAGAACTGGGCCGCCCAGGCCGCTGATGCCGGTGCGTCCGAACGCAGCGCGCTGGCAAGGGAGTTCAGTTCATAACGGCCGTCGTGCCGATGACGGAACACGCCGCGACCGATCAATGCCCGCAGCAACCGACGTAACGCGTCTGGATCCGCCCCGACTCTGGTTGCCAATTCGTCGATCGGCAACGGGCCGTCGGCGAGGGCGTCGGCGACGCCCAGTTCGGCGGCCACCGTGATCGCCTGAGATGTCCAGGTGGCGATGATCATCTCCATCATCGCCGCGGGTGCAGGCACCAGCCGCTGATTGAGCCGATACAGGTGATGACGAAGCCATTCGACAATGCGGGCCGCCTTGGCCGGTGGCACTCTTGTGGTCGTCGTCATCAACTCACCTCGGCAAGAGCGGCCTGGTTGATCTCTGCAGAGATATCGCGGTGACTGACCCAACCGAGGAACCTCGTCAGTGCCCACGTCATGAAGCGGTCCGAGATCAACGCCGCAGGTCGTAGCGTAGCCTCGCTGCGAGACACCTGTTGGGTGGTCACCCAGGAGACGGCTTTGACCTTGCGCCGCCGGGTGTTCTCGTACCAGCGCAGCGCGCCGGCGATATCATGGTCGCCTATTCGCTTATCCGACAGCGCCTTGCGCAACACCATCGCGTCCAGCAGCGCCTGATTGGTGCCCTGCGCAAGCGTGGGCGGCATCACGTGTGCGGCATCGCCGAGCAACGTCACCGCGCCCTGACCCGCGGGGGGAATCGGATGCCGAAAATGCGGGAACGGCGATGGCGTCAGATGGTCGTCGGTCAAGGTTGCGAGCACCTCGTCGACCACGTCGGACCATCCCGAGAAATGCGCGCGGATCATCTCGAGCGGTTTTTCTGGCCTGACAAAGCTTGGCGACCAAGGCAAGTCGAACCACCATTGCAGATTAGAACCACCGGCCGGCCACAGGCCGAGGTTGCCGTGCTCGCCGATCATCATCACGGCGACATGCGGGTCTGCGACCTCAGCCAGGGTGACCAGCCCCTGCCAGCTGCACCACCCGGTCGGCTTCGCCGGCTGCGCACCGACGACATCGCGAACAACCGAGTGCAACCCGTCGGCGCCGATCAGCAGATCGCCGTGGTCCCAGCTGCCGTCCTCGAAGTCAACCCGGACCCCGTCTGGCCTATCGACCACCCGCACAGCACGAGCGCCGCACCGGATGCGATCGGCCGGAAAGCCGTCCAGCAGCCGCTCCAGCAGGACTCGACGCGGGACCATCCGAACGGGTGCTCCCAGTCGGTTCACCAGCGTGTTGAGGTCCAACGTGGCGATCGGGCGACCTGACGACGTCATGACCCGCACGGTGGACAGCCGCTGACCGGCGCCGGTCATATCGACACCGAGCTGGTCGAGGACCGTCGCGCCGTTGGACCAGATGGTCACGGCGCCGCCGCCTGCCGTCGCGTTTGGCCGCTGGTCGTACACGGTGACGTCGTGACCGTCGCGCAGCAGTCCGCGAGCGGCGGCAATGCCGCTGACACCGGCGCCCACGACCAGGATTCGTAGTTTCACTCGACAGCCCGCCTCAGTCCTCTACGTGCCGCTCGTAGTCCCACCGTTCGAGTCGCGCTTGCAACTTCACCAGGCCATAGCCGGCGAACGGCGTAATCGCCGAGAAATAGAGCATTAGTAGCGGACTCATCGGGAAACCTCCTGCTGCTTACACGCGATACTTCGGCGAAAGGTTCACCGCGGCGCTTAGCATCCCGACATGACCGACTCCGCGGACCTGCCGGCCGCTGACCAGCAGGCGATCGGCAAGGCGCTGCTCACGTTGCTGAGGAGCCTCGGTGACCGCGACGCCGATGCGCTGCATGCGGGGAGATGTTCCAGGATGCCAATACCGAAACCACCTATGCACACTGAGAAAGCCCGCACCCCGTGAACCTGGTCATCTCCGACCACGAGCGGGCCGCCCTGGCCGAGGTGGCCCACTTCCCGCTACTTGCCGCGATGACCGGGCGGCGGTCACGCCGATTCCCGGTCGGCGGCCAGATCCCCGCCGGAGCGCTCGCATACACGAGTCGTCGACCCGTCCAACCGTTATCCGAAGTTGAACGCGCACTGCTCGTTTCCGTCACCGGCGGCGTCACCGGCTGGAACTTCGGCATAACCCACAACCCCAGCTACGCGCCGTCGTTTCCGAACTACTCCGGCAGCGCGACGGGACGAACCTTCCCGTCGGCCGCAGGCTTCCACACCAGCCAGCTGTTCTTCACCGACGACACCGGCTCCTACCTGTTGCCCAGCCGCGACGAGACGCCGCGTGAATTCGCCAGCATCGAAGAGTGGATCAGTCACACCTCGAACTGCTATGTGCGTATCTCGGATCATCGCCTCGAACTGCCTCGCGAAGAGCCACACATGGAAGGGCACAACATCTGGATCGGCAACCATCCAGGCAGCCTGCTGGCCTTCCCGGTAGCCGATCTCGCCGAACACCTGATGGAAAACCTCTGGTTCTTCGCGGCCAACGGATACCCGATCGTCGATGACATCAAAGGCCGCAACATCCCAGGCCTGCAACGGTTTAGCTCGTTACCACACGCCGACGACCCGCTGCCGCTGTCGTTCGTCGAGCAATACACGATCACCGAGGCGAGCGCGGAACTCGCCATCGCCGCCAACAACGGGGTGCTGGCATTGCAGGCAATAGGCCTGGGCGGCTGGACCTACGACGGACTCAATCGCCTGTCGGTGTTGGGTGGCACCGGTGACCCGCGCGCACCCGGTTTGGGCTTCGTCGCCGACGACGACGAACGCTGGCCCTTCCCCAACGTCACCGGACTGCCCGGATACTTCGAGACGCTCAGCCCACCGCACGTGTCGTCGGTAGCGGCTGGGGTGGAAAAGCTCGTCGCGCGAAAGTTCAGGCCCGGCGGTCCATTTCACCCCGACACGCCAGGTCCATGGTCGGATACGCCGAAGGTACGCGGCTCCGCGCTGCCGCCGGAAGGGATCCAGGACGTGGTCACCGTCGAGGCCTCCTACATCTATGACACGTTCGGCAAGCTGCCTGGCACGATGCCGACCGTGCACGTGCTGATGTATTTACAGGCCCAGCATCTCGACGTCGACTTTTACGACGAGTTTTTCGCGCCCGGGGCTTACCTGCCGACGCACGCGAATCATCAGGCACGCTGGCATGGATAAACCTGCGGATCGGGAGCGGGGCCATCTATTAGATTCGGCGCATGGAGCTACGACAGTTGGAGTACTTCGTCGCCGTGGCCGCCGAGATGAACTTCTCCCGGGCGGCCGAGCGGATTCATGTGGTGCAGTCGGCATTGTCGGCGGCGGTGGGCAGGCTGGAAAAAGAACTCGGCGTCGAGCTGTTCGATCGTTCCAAGCGCCAGATCGCACTCACCGCCGCGGGCGAGGTCTTTCTCGATCACGCCCGCGAAGTCATGCTCGCAGCTCGTCGAGCCCAATCGTCGACAGAGGAATACCGCGGCCAGGTGATGAGGACGGTCGCGCTGGGCGCCTTGATGACGTGGGGGAGAGTGAATCTGCCTGCAGCGCTGGAGGATTTCCGCCATTCCCACCCGAAGGTCACTGTCCGTCTGCGGCAAAATACGACCGGGTCAGCCGGGCATCTGGCCGCTATTGCCGACGGCCAAATGGACATAGCCCTCGTCTCGATTACCTCGCCACGGTCTCCGCTTGTCACCGTGCGCGAACTGACACGTGAGCCGATGGTGTTCGTCTGCGAAGCAACCCACCCGCTGGCACATCGTAAACGGATGCCACTGGTCGACCTCGCCGGACAAGACCTGATCCACTTCCCGCTCGGATGGGGAATTCGACAGCGCGTCGATGCCGGTTTCGCCGCTGTCGGGGTCAGCCCGGTCAATGCCTTCGAGGTCGCCGATTACGCGATCGCTGCCGAGCTGATCCGACATCGGTTGGCGGCGACAATCCTGCCCGTCAGCGTGGCCGACCGGTTTCCCGACCTCCGCAAAATCGATGTGGACCCACCGCTCGTATGGACGATGTCCATCGCCTCCGCAGGCCCCGAGTTCACCGACCATACGATTGACGCGCTCATCGACACCCTCACCCGTCACGTCGAACACTGATGGGGACGTCACCTATCGGGCGCTGACGCGGGTGCCGACGGGGGTGAACGAGTCCGGGTCGGCGACTTCCCAATCCGACCGCCACGTGGCCGGCGCATGGTTGAGTAGTTCTCCCGGCTCAAGCCATTCGTAAAGTTCTGCGTACGAACGTTGTTCGGTGGGCGATACCCGCTTGCGCAGCATTTGCGGGTTGAGCATCGACGGGTCGGCGACACCCATCGAGCCCATCATCCGCATCGCCTGGGCGACGGTGGCCTGCTGGTAGCGGTACACACGTTCGCTCTTGTCGCCGACGTCCAGAGCGCGGGCCCGTTGCGGGTCCTGGGTCGCGACGCCGACCGGGCAGTGGTTGGTGTGGCAGCGCTGAGATTGGATGCAACCCACCGCCATCATCATCGATCGGGCCGAGTTGGTGTAGTCCGCGCCCTGGATCAGTCGCTTGATGATGTCGTTGCCGGAGGCGACTTTGCCGCTCGCCCCGATCCGTATCCTGGCCCGGAGACCCGTTCCCACCAAGGCGTTATGCATGGTCATCAACCCGTCGGTGAGCGGAAGGCCAATGTTGTCTTCGTATTCCAGCGGCGCCGCGGCGGTTCCGCCCTCGGCACCGTCGACGATGATGAAGTCGGGTGTCACCCCTTCGGCCAGCATCGCTTTACAGACCGCCAACACATCGACCCGGGAGCCGACGCACAGCTTGAACCCCACCGGTTTCCCGCCGGCCAACTCACGCAGCTTGGCCACGAACATGATCAGTTCCCGCGGGGTGTGAAACGCCGAATGCGCCGCCGGGCTGACGCACTTCACGCCGACCGGCACGCCTCGGTAGCCGGCAATCTCCTCGGTCACCTTCGCGGCAGGCAGCACACCGCCGATGCCGGGCTTGGCGCCCTGGCTCAACTTGAGCGAGATGCACTTCACCAGATCGTGAGCCGCTTTGTCCGCGAACCGATCCGGGTCGAACATCCCGTCTGCGGTGCGAGCGCCGAAATAAGCGGAGCCGAGCTCCCAGATCACGTCGGCGCCGCCGAGATGGTACGGGGTGAGCCCTCCTTCGCCCGTGTCGTGGGCGAACCCGCCCATGCGGGCGCCGTTGTTCAGCGCGCGTAGGGCATTGCCCGACAGCGCGCCGAAGCTCATCGCCGAAACGTTCATCAGCGCCATGTCGTAGGGACGCGTGCAATCCGGGCCGCCGACCCTCACCCGGAACGGCTCGTCGGGCGGCTCGATCGCGCGCGCCGAATGCACCAGATACTCGTAGCCGACCGCGTCGATGTCGCGCTCGGTCCCGAAAGCCAGTTCGGCGGACGTACCTTTGGACCGCTCGTAGATCAGTGAGCGGACGTCACGGTCGAAGGGGCGGCCGTCGAAGTTGCGTTCGATGAAGTACTGCTGCAACTCGGGGCGCAGCGCCTCCAGCGCAAACCTCATATGCCCCAGGACCGGGTAGTTGCGCAGCACCGAGTGCTTGCGCTGGACGAGGTCGTAGATGCCCACGGCCGCGGCCACCGTCACCACCGCTGCGGGAATCCACCAGCCCCACGGCCACACCACGGCCGCGCAGAGCAACGCCGCGGCAAGTACCGTCAATAATGCGACAAAGCCAAACCGGATCAACGCAGCCCCGCTCTCCGCAGCAGACTTTTCACCGCAGAGCGTAACGCCAGCGCAAAACATCAAGTCGGCGGTCGTACACCGTCAGCCGGCGCCGGCGGGGACCTCGCTCAGTTGGGTCAGCCGCACGCTGTTGCCGGACGGGTCACGAAATCCGGAGTCGATCCCGTACGGCATTTGATGCGGCGCCTCGGTGAACTCCACGCCGCGAGCCATCAGCTCCTCGTAGCTGACCTGGCAGTTGTCGGTGGTGAGGAACACCGTGCCGGCGAAGCCCTTCGCGACGACGTCCATCACCTGCTCCCGGGTGACCTCATCCATCACCGGCGGGCCGGGGACCGCCATCAACACGATCGACACGTCGTCTTGGCCGGGCGGTCCGACGGTCAGCCACCGGAAGCCCAGGTCGGGCAGCGTGACGTCCTGGCGGACCTCCATGCCCACCTTTTCGGTCCAGTACTTCAACGCGACTTCTTGGTCATGCACCCACAACTGGGCGCTGGCAATCTTCAACATGGGACCGACGCTACGGTCGGCCGCCCTCGCCCGTCTTCTCCCCGTGTGCTGTCTTGACGCGGCTGTCCGGCATCGGCCGGGTGTCGCGCCGCAGGATGCAGCTCGGCACCCGGGCGTGCATCGCGGCAGGCGGCAGGCTCGCCCGGTATGCCGCCGGCGGCTTGCCGAACACCCGCGCGAAGCTGGTGGTGAACGATCCGATGCTCTGCAAGCCGACCATCACGCAGATCTCAGCCACCGAGCGATCCGTGTAGCGCAGCAACGCCGCCGCCCGCTCCAGCCGCCGGCTCTGAAGGTACGCATGAGGCGACTCGCCGAAGGTCCTGGTGAACATCCGGCTGAAATGCGCTCGCGACAACCCGGCCACCGCGGCCAGGTCATCCACGGTGATCGCGTCCGCATAGCGCGCGTCGACGAAGTCCTTGGCCCTCAGCAGGTAACGGGCCGGGGGCACCTGCGGCATGGAGCCAGTATTGCCCGTGACGCCAGATCAGAGCCAGGTGTCCTGGGTGGTCGTGGTCAGGAACGCCTCCAGATCGTCACGCCATTGCGCCGGTGTGGTCTTGTCCGGCTCGATGCCGGTGTAGTCGCCGCGGTAGAACAGCAGCGGGCGCGGTTTGATCTTGGGTACCTCCGAGAGGGACTGCACCGAGCCGAACACCACGAAATGGTCGCCGCCGTCGTGCACCGAGGCCACCGTGCAGTCGATGTACGCCAGTGATCCGTCGATGACGGGCGAGCCCAGCGGCGATGCGCTCCAATCGATACCGGCGAACTTGTCCGGCTCCTTGGAGCCGAACCGCGCGGAGACGTGTTTTTGGCTTTCGGTCAAGAAGTTGACGCAGAATTTCCCGCTGGCCTCGATGGCCTGCCACGACCGCGACACCTTGGTCGGGCAGAACAGCACCAGCGGCGGCTCGAGCGACAGCGCCGCGAACGACTGACACGCGAAGCCAATCGGAACGTCGTCGTGCACGGTGGTGATGATCGTGATACCGGTGCAGAACTGACCCAACACGGTACGGAACGTGCGTGCGTCAATCTGCTCGGTCATGGCTACCCGCGAAAGCCCACGGTGAAGTCGTGGCCCCACAGGCTCACCGCGGTGCTCTCCCGTGCGATCCAGTCGTGGTCGTCGACTTGCCTACCCTCACAGCCGAATTCGACGTCGAAGCCGCTGGGTGTCTTCATGTAGAAGGACAACATCAGGTCGTTGACGTGGCGGCCCAACGTGGCCGACATCGGCACCTTGCGGCGCAACGCCCGGTCCAGGCACAGGCCCACGTCGTCGGCCTGCTCCACCTCCATCATCAGATGCACGATGCCGCTGGGCGTTTTCATGTAGAACGACAGCATCAGGTCGTTGACGTGGCGCCCCAGGGTGGCCGACATCGGCACCTTGCGCCGCAGCGCGCGGTCCAGACACAGCCCGACGTCGTCGGCTTCGCCGACCTCGATCATCAGGTGCACGATGCCGCTGGG
>DASQRI010000527.1:0-4680 GCA_035642975.1 Mycobacterium sp. | reverse complement strand
TCCTCCGAGGGTATAGAGAGCTGCGGGGTCGCCGAACCCTGGCGCCCCCGGCGGAATCCACCCCGGCACCCCACCCGGCAATCCGGCCGGCCCGAGCGCGTACGCATACTCTTGTAAGGCCAGCGACTCCTCGTACGGGATATTGACGACGTCAGCGAACAGGTTGTACGGGATGTTCAAGAGGCTGCCATCGGCGAAGAGGCTACCGAGATCGAGGCTCCCGAGGTCGGGGAGACTGAGGCCACCGAGGCTGGTGAGCGGGTCGAGATTGCCGACCGCCCCGGTCACATCGGTGAGCAAACTGTTCGCGTCCACCAGGCGCACGTCCATGTTGGCGACGCGGAGAGCCGCTGGCTGCACGGCCGGCATCACGGCGATCATGCCGGACGTCAGCAGGGCCGACCCCGCGATGGCGTAAGGACGTGCGGACGCGTGCATGGTGGCCCCCTACCGAGTCGGTGTGAGGCTAAAAATTACCTGAGAACCAACCGCTTGTCCCGTTATTGGCCAGCTTGTCGTGAGGATCACTCGCCCAACGGCGGTGGCGGCTGTCCCCAGCCGGCCACACACGAACGATTCGAGACCACCCAAGGCGTCCTTGACGGCAACTGAATCGCTGTCTGACCTGCTGCTTGATCGACTGAGTGCGCTGTGTGGCGGCGCCGTGTGGAGTACGGTCTACGGATTATGGGCACCCAGCAGTTCGACGTCGTCATTGTGGGCGTTGGTTTCGGTGGCATCGGTGCGGCGATGCAACTCAACCGGCTGGGCTATGACGACATCGCGATTGTCGCACGCGAGAACGACCTGGGCGGAACCTGGCACGTCAACCACTATCCGGGCCTGACCGTCAACGTCCCGTCGACCACCTATTCCTACTGGTTCGAGCCCAACCCGTACTGGTCGCGACTGTTCGCGCCGGGCGCCGAACTGAAGCGCTACGCCGACCATGTGGCCGACAACTACAACGTGCGCCGCTACATGCGGTTCAACACGACCGTCGAAGGTGCCCGGTGGGGGATCTTTGGCTGGATTCGTCACATGAGCACGTCAAAGAAGGTTGCATGACAGAGCTATCGCGGAGGCGCTTTCTTGGTGCCACTGTCGCGGTTACTGCTGCGACTGCCGGTGCCGGCGGCATCTGGCTTGAGACGACTCTGCACCGATCCGCTGCTCGCCGCCACTACACGGCCATTGTGGTTGGCAGCGGCTATGGCGGGGCGGTGTCGGCACTGCGGCTCGGCCAGTTCGGTGTGGACACCTTGATCTTGGAGAAGGGCCGGCTGTGGGACACCCCCGACGCGGACGGCAAACGATTCACAAAAATGTTGCCCGCCGACACCCGCGCGGGCTGGTTCGCACCGGTTCCCCCGAGCCTTGTCCCGTCTTTCAAGGGGATCTCGATGGCAGACGTGGCGAAGCACATGCCGTCGCCTCAGCCGGTCCAAGCCGGAATCTGCGAGAAGGTTATCCACGGCTCACATAACGTATTCCGCGGCAACGCGGTCGGTGGGGGGTCGATGGTCAACGCAGGCATCGCCGCCATTCCGACCCCAAGCCAGGTCCGGGAAGCATTCCCCGACATCGACACTTCGCAGTTCCTCGAAACCTATATCGAACGCGCTAAGGCCATGCTGCGAATCAGCTACCGCGACATGCAATGGTTCGAGCAGACGCCCTGGTTCCAGTATGCGCGCGTCGGTCGTCAGTATGCGACGGCCGCCGGATACAAAGTCGACTACAATGGCAGCGCGTACTCCTTTGATTACATGAGAAAAGAAGAGGCAGGCCAGGTTCCACGCTCGGCGCTGGACTTAGAGCAGCAGTACGGGAACAACTACGGCCGATACGGCAGCGTCGACCAGACATATATCGCACCTGCACTGGCGACCGGCAAAGTCACCCTGAAGCCCCTCACCGAAGTAACCGCTATCCGCCGTGAGCGTTCCGGCGAGTACGTCGTATCGACCCGCGAGATCGACCGGTGGGGCAAAGAGGTCGCGAGAGACGAATTCGGTTGCAGTGAGCTACATCTGAATGGGGGCGTGCTAGGCACAACCAAGCTCCTACTGCAGGCCCGCGACACCGGGGCGCTACCGAACCTAAGCGAAGAGATCGGCCGCGGATACGGAAACAACGGGGACGTCATGGTCGCTCACATGCTCAAAGAGAGCGACCCCGCGGGCACCCACCAGTCCCTCATGGGGCTGATCAACCTCGACGGCCGTAACGATCCGGATAACCCCGTGTACGCCAGCATGTTCTCGATCCCGCTGCCGGTCGAGACGTTCACATTGGGCTACTACGTGATGGTAAAGACCGGTGACCGTGCCGATATCACGTACGACCAGCGTTCGGATTCGATAAGCATCCGCTGGCCCGAAGGGTATACCGATCATCTGATCGCGAAAGCCCGGGCTGTCTTCGACAAAGTGACTCATGCCAATCGCGTCGACTACCGTGACGACATATTTGAGGGAAAGGTCTTCGCGCCCAACACCGTCCATCCGATGGGCGGGTGCGTACGAGGCATCGCGACTGATGGTTACGGGCGGGTTAAGGGACACGACAAGCTATACGTCAACGATGCGTCGTTGCTGCCCGGCTACCTCGGCTGCAACCCGTTCATGTCCATCACCGCCCTCGCCGAACGCAACATCGAAGGGATCCTGCAAGGACGCCGATGATTTTCTCGTTGCGACCTGAGGGCATCGGTGAGTACACCGGGAAGAGCGGCATAACGTGCCGTGGCCGTCGTGCACGTTGGGCCGGATCGGATGTGCCTCTGGGGCGGGCGCACCTAATACCGCTGGCGTCTACCGGCTCGGCCGTGATCTGTCGCCGGTCAGCAAATCTCCAGGTTCGCTTACGTGCGTCATCGATAGACACACCAGCCGGTCGGCGGCTCTTATGATTGTGGTTCGGTTGCCAAACCCGTGGGATCGCATCCACATCGGCTCCCTGCTTGGCCCTGACCTAGCAATGAACCTCTGCGGACTGTTCTTCGACCCGCTAACGACTCGGGCGAATAGCGTCGCAACAGTCGTTTCTCGTGGCGCGGGCTCACCGCTGCCAAGCGGATGTCGCCGCCGTAGTGGTTGAGGACCCGCCGGTCCATAACGCGACGCCATAATGGAGGGCACATGGCCAACAGCACCATGGCGCCGTACCCACTCGGGAGTTGTGGTGCCTCGTCGGCATGGCATAGCACCTGATACCGGCGGTGCGGATGAGCATGGTGATCGGAATGCCGTTGGAGATGGAACAGGAAAACATTCGCAATCACCGTGTTGCTGTTCCAGCTGTGCGAGGGGTGTACGCGTTCGTATCGTCCGTCGGGCAGCTTTTGCCGGCGCAGCCCGTAGTGTTCCAGGTAGTTGACAGCCTCGAGCATGCAAAAGCCGATAATCGCTTGGCCTATGAGCCACGGCAGGACGACCGGGCGAAACCAGACCGCCAGTACCGTAAACAGCACGATGCTCATCAGCCAGGCGTTGAGCACGTCATTTTTGAGGCTCCAGGGGGACTGCCGCATCCTCGCTAAGCGTCTGGCCTCGATTTTCCAGGCAGATCGCGCACTGCCGATCACCGACCTGACAATGAAGTAGTAGAGGCTCTCACCCATTCGCGAACTGGCGGGGTCGTCGGCAGTGGCGACCCGTGCGTGGTGGCCGCGGTTGTGCTCGACGAAGAAATGTCCATAGCAGGTCTGGGCGAGCGCCACTTTGCTTAGCCGCTGTTCGGCCAGTTCTCGTTTGTGCCCCAACTCGTGCGCGGCGTTGATGGCGATGCCGCCGGTTATTCCGACTGTCCCCATCAGTCCCAACTTGTCGATGAAAGTCATTGTGAGCCAGCCGCCGCCGGCCCATAGCCAGCAGGCGAAGACGATCGAAAGGTACTGGTGGGGCAGATACAAGTAGGTGGCCCACCGGTAGAACCGGTCGTTCTCCAGCCATCTGAGGGCGCTGTCGGGAGGATTGTCCAAGTCAGGTCCGACCAAATGGTCGAGCACGGGGATAATCGCGAAGGCCACGATTGAACCCCACCACCAAAACACGGCTACCCCTGTGACCTGCACTGCGCACCACGATATGAACACATTTACCGGGACGATCGCTCCGAGGAGCCAGAGGTACTTCTTACGGTCGCGCCAGTTGGGCACCGCGATCGTTTCTGGGTCCGGCTGCATTTCGTACCCCCCCGGGCTACAGTCGTGATGCGAACGATACGTTTTTACCACTCCGTACCAGGTAGCGCAGCATATTCGAGGTGAATAGGCAGGCAAGTTTGACCTCGCGGATGCGGGCGCGCCCGGCGACATCGGCGGGCACGACGGGCGGGCGCCGGTGCCAAGCAGGGGCTGATCGACGACGGTTATTACGTCCCGCCTGGGTCCGGTTTTCGTCCGCCGGACCGTCCGCAGCACCCCGCCGAACTCCCAGTGCGCCTGGTTCGACTTTGGGGCGGTTCGGCGCTTGCTGCTGGCGCTGTACTGCCGAATAGCCCTGTGACCTGCTGGTTGATCGACTGAGTGCGCTGGTGGCGGCGCCGTGTGGAGTACGGTTTACGGATTATGGGCACCCAGCAGTTCGACGTCGTCATTGTGGGCGCGGGTTTCGGTGGCATCGGTGCGGCGATCCAACTCAACCGGTTAGGCTACGACAACATCGCGATCGTCGA
>DASQRI010000526.1:0-4974 GCA_035642975.1 Mycobacterium sp. | reverse complement strand
AGGTTGTAGTCGGTGTGCTCGCCGATCAGGTTGATCCGCCCCGGCGCGGAATAGCGGAACATCACCCGAGGCTGCGCAGCCGCTCGGCGACGGTTTCGGGCATCACGTCGCTGATGAATGCGTCCATCGCCGACTCGGACGCCGCCAGATACTTCAACGCGACCGCGCTGCGCCGAATCGACATCAGCTCGACGTGAAAGTAACCCTCGCGCAGCGTGTCGGTGTCGGCGTACTGATGTAGCGCCGAAATATAGGGCAGCGGAGTCGAATACATCCGGTCGAATCGCCGCAGTATGTCGAGGTAGATCTGCGCGAACCCGTCCAGCTCGCCGTCAGAGAGGTCAACAAGGTTGTGCACGAACCTGTTCGGATAGATGTGCACCTCCACCGGCCAGCGCGCGGCGAACGGCACAAAAGCGGTGAACAGATCGGTGCGCGCGACCACCCGGCTCCCGTCGGCGACCTCACGGGCCAGCAAATCGGCAAACAGATTGCTGCCACAACGTTTTCGATGCTCGGCCGCCTGCTGCATCATGGCCGCGGTCCGCGGGGTCAGATACGAGTAGCCGTAAATCTGGCCGTGCGGATGGGCCAGCGTGACCCCGATCTCCTCGCCGCGGTTCTCGAAGCAGAACACCTGCTCGACGCCTGGCGTCGCAATCAGATCAGCGGTCCGGTGCCGCCACGCGTCGACGACCAGCCGGGCATGCGGCGCCGGCAACTCGGCGAACGACCCATTGTGGTCGCTGGAAAAGCAGATCACCTCACAACGGCCATTGCCGGGCAGCGGCACGAAGCCGTCGGGCACCGACGCCGTCGCCCCCGCGCCGGACAGGCTCGGGAACCGGTTCTCGAAGACGACCACGTCGTAATCGGGCGCGGGCACCTCGCTGGTCAGCCCGGTCGGGCCGGGACACAGCGGACACTGGTCGGGCGGCGGCTTGTAGGTCCGGTCCTGGCGCCGCGCCGCGATGATCACCCATTGCCCGGTCGTCCGGTCGAACCGCAGCTGCGATTGCCCCGGCTCCCATGGCGGCAACGGCCTGCGGTCGGCAACCGGCGCCGGCGTGTGGCCGGGCAATGAAAAGAACAGCAACTCTCGGCCGTCGGCCAGCGTCGTTCGAGTGCTCATTGGGTCTCATCTTGGCCGCTGTGCCAGAGTCAAGTCACGACCGACAGGCAATCCGTAGCAGAAAGGCTGATCACGAGTGTCCGGCGACGCCAACGCGCTGTACGAGCGGGCGCGTAACTGGGCGATCGGATCGGACCCCGGGCTGCTACGGCTTCGGATGGCCTCCCGGACAACGGCCGCGTTGGGCACCGCGCTGTTGATTTTGTTCCTGCTGACCAAGGCCACCCACCAGCCGCTGACGGTCGCGCTGCTGGGCGTCCTGATCACGATGACCTCGTCGCGATCGATCAACGAGCCCGGTCGGCATCGACAGGAAATCACCATGGCGCTGCTGCCCGTGCCGGCCACGCTGGCCATCACCGCGGCCGCGTTGCTGGCGCCGCATCCGGTGGTCGCGGACGCCGTCTTCGTGTTGGTGGTGTTCACCGCGGTCTACGTTCGCCGGTTCGGCCCGCGCGGAACCACGCTGGGCATGGTCACCTTCATGTCCTACTTCTTCACGCTGTATCTGCGGGCCAAGCCGTCCGAGCTGCCGTGGCTGATCGGCGCCGTGATGGTCGGCACCTTGTGCACCTTTGTGTGGTGTATCTATCTGCTACCCGACCGACCGGAAAGCATACTGCGAGAGAACATTCGGTCGTTACGAGCGCGGATGGCCATCGTTGTCGACACCACCGCCGAGACCGTGCGGTCCGGACAGCTCGATGAGCGGCGACGGCGCCGGCTACGGATCCGGATGCGTAGGCTCAACGAGACCGCGCTGTTGGTCCAGGCTCAGATCGAGGACAGGGTCAACCCGGGTGCGCTGTTTCCCGGGGTCAGCGGCGAGGACCTCGCCCTGTGGTTGTTCGATGCCGAGCTGACCGTCGAGCGCCTCGCCACTGCCGCTGCCCGGGCCGCGAATGCAAACATATCCGCGGCGACTCGCAACGAGCTGGCCGACACGGTGGCCCTGCTGGCCAGAGCAATCCGGATACCCCACTCCGACGCGCTTGTGCGCACCGCGGAGCTGGCTCGGCAGCTGCTCGAGCGGACGTCGTATCCCGCCGATGTGCCGGTTCGACGCGTGTTGTTGGCGATCATCGACTCGGCTAAAGCGACCGCCGAGGTCCGTGCGCGGATGGAGCACGCGGTGGCGGTCGCGCAGCTGGATATCCCGACGCCGCCACCCGAGGAGAGCGAAGCCGAGCCGCAGGTCCGGCCGGGCTTGCTGCCGTCGACCCGGCAGGCCGTTCAGGTGGCCGTCGCCGCGGCACTGGCCATCGTCATCGGCGAGGCCGTGTCGCCGTCGCGCTGGTACTGGGCGGTGATCGCCGCGTTCGTCATCTTCGCCGGCACCAACTCCTGGGCCGAAACCCTCAACAAGGGTTGGCAACGGCTGCTGGGCACCATGCTCGGTGTGCCCAGCGGCGTGCTGGTCGCCACGCTGGTCTCCGGCCACACCGTCGCCTCGCTCGTCATGATCTTCGTATGTTTGTTCTGCGCTTTCTATTTCATGAAAGTCACCTACAGCCTGATGACTTTCTGGATCAGCACGATGCTGGCGTTGCTGTACGGTCTGCTCGGCGAGTTCACCTACAGCCTGCTGCTGTTGCGAATCGAGGAAACCGCGATCGGCGCGGTCATCGGGATCGCCGCCGCGATGCTGGTGTTGCCGGTCAACACCCGAAAACGCATCCGCGACGACGCCCACACGTTTTTCCTCACGCTGTCCGACCTGATCGAGGCGTCGGTCACCAGCCTGCTCGGTCGCGAGCCGACCGTCAGCCTCACCGAGACCGCCCGTCAACTCGACCGGGATCTGGAGCAATTTCGCATCACCGCCAAGCCGATGAGCGGCGGGCTCGCCGGCCTGGCGGGCCGGCGCAGCATGCGGCACGGCTTGCGGATGCTCACCGCGTGCGACCGCTACGCGCGAATCCTGGCCCGCAGCAGCGAAAAATACGCCGAAACTTCACCGGAACTGGCCGACGCGATCAAATCGACCGGCACGCAGATTCGCCGCAATGTCGACGTGCTGGTCACGTCCTTGGAGTTCGACCAGCCGGCGACGGTGTTTCCTTCCACGGATTTCATCGACGCCGCTGAATCCCTCGCCCGGACGAACGGCGATCAGCCGCCGACCCCGGATCTCCGACGATTGCTGGCCGCCCTGCACTCGCTGCGCCAGATCGACCGCGTCGTCATCAATGCCGCTGTCGATCTCGGCGCAGACAACGGTGCGCTGTTCTCCAGCCCGATGTCCGATCTCGAAACCTGATTCAGCCACCCTTGCCATGCCGGTTGAGGAAGTCGAGCACCGCGTCCGCGAAGAGGTCGTTGCGATCGCCGGCGACCATGTGTCCCGCGCCGCGGACGTCGACGAACTCGACGTCGGGGAAGCGGGCGATGAATTCGTCGGCGCGTTCTTGGCTGACCAAGTCACTCACCTGACCGCGCACCAGCAGCATGGGTATCCCGCCGGCAAGGATCGTTTCCACCGCCGCGTTCAGGCGATCGACATCGGACACCTCGCTGGGCGGAAGCGACGCGGTTTCACTGATGAACTTCGGATCCCAGTGCCAGTACCAGCGATCCCCGCGGCGGCGCAGGTTGGTACGGAGGCCGTTGAGATCAGTCGGGCGCGGCCGATGCGGGTTGTATTCGGCGATCATGTCGGCGACCTCGTCGAGCGACTCGAATCCGGTTTTCATCCGGTCGGCCATGAAGTTGTGAATCCGGTTCGCTCCGGACTGATCCATGTTGGGCACGATGTCCACCAGAACGACCGCGCGAGCGATGCCGGGCGAAATCTCGCCTGCCAGAAGCATTGTCGTGAATCCGCCTAAGGATGCACCCACGAGCACCGGTTGCGGTGGTAGCTGGCGCAGCACTTCTTGGACGTCGCCGGCGAAGCTGACCAGGCGATAGTCGCCGTCTTCTGACCAGTCCGACTCCCCGTGGCCGCGGAAGTCGACCGTGATCGCCTGCCAGCCGCGTTCGGCCACGGCTGCGGCCGCTTTGCCCCATGAGCGGCGGGTCTGCCCGCCGCCGTGCAGGAACACCACGGCCGGCGTCTGCGGATCGCCCAGGCGATCGGCGACGATGCGGGTGCCGCCCACGCCGCGAGTGGTGAAGGTTTCCTGGGCGATCGTCATTACTCAGCCTCCTCCAGCCAGTTTCGCCGCTGCGCTGCGCGCACGCTGTGGGATCAAGAAAAAACGATGAACTCGTCCAGCTCGACTTCCGCGAGCCGCTGCACGAACGTCCGGCCATGGTAGGGGAACTGCGTGACGACTTTGCCATTGGGGTGCCGGAAGTAGTTGTTGCAGTTGGCAAGCCACACGGTGCCGGCCATGGCGTCTTGGATCTCGGCGTTGTAGGCGTCGTGGACGTGCTGCTTGATCTCCACCGCCTGTAGCTGTTCGCGACCCATCGCGTCGAGCACCCGGCGGACGAACTCGGCCTGCGCTTCCAGGATGTAGATGATTGAGGTGACCCCGTTTGTGTTGGGGCCGTAGAGCGTAAACAGGTTGGGGTAGCCCGGCACCACGGTGCCCAGGTATGCCTCGGCGCCGTCGACCCAGTCGTCGCGCAGGCGTCGCCCACCGCTGCCGTACACGTCGAGGCTGCACAGGAAATCGGCGGCCCGGAAGCCCGTTCCGTAGATGACGGTGTCGACCAGGTGCTCGTTGCCGTCGGCGGTGCGCAGACCGTGCTCGGTGAACTCGACGATGGGCGAGGTTTCCAACGCGACGTTGGGCAGCGCAAACGTCGGGAACCAGTTTCGCGATTGCAGGGGTCGCTTGCAGCCGACGGGATAGGACGGGGTCAGCTTGGCCCGCAACTCCGGATCTTCGACC
>DASQRI010000525.1:0-5689 GCA_035642975.1 Mycobacterium sp. | reverse complement strand
GGCGCCATCGCGATGGGCCACCCGCTGGGCGCCACCGGCGCCATGATCACCGGCACCATGGTCGACGAGCTCGAGCGCCGCAACGCGCGACGCGCGCTGATCACACTGTGCATCGGCGGCGGCATGGGTGTCGCCACCATCATCGAGAGGGTATAAGGGTTTACGGCCATGGCAGAGAACACCATTCAGTGGGACAAGGATGCCGACGGCATCGTCACGTTGACGCTCGACGACCCGACCGGCTCGGCAAACGTCATGAACGAGCATTACGCCGAGTCGATGCACAACGCGGTGGAAAAGCTTGTCGCCGAGAAGGATTCGGTCACCGGCGTGGTGATCACCAGCGCGAAGAAGACCTTCTTCGCCGGTGGTGACCTCAAGGGCATGATCCACCTCGGCCCGGAGAACGCCGGTGAGGCGTTCGACACCGTCGAGTCGGTCAAGCGTGATCTGCGCGCCCTGGAGACCTTGGGCAAGCCGGTGGTGGCCGCCATCAACGGCGCCGCGCTCGGCGGTGGCCTGGAGATCGCGCTGGCCTGTCACCACCGCATCGCCGCGGACGTCAAGGGCCTCGTCGTCGGTCTGCCCGAGGTGACACTCGGCCTGCTGCCCGGCGGCGGTGGGGTGACCCGCACCGTGCGGATGTTCGGAATCCAGAACGCGTTCATGAACATTCTGTCCCAGGGCACCCGGTTCAAGCCCGACAAAGCCAAGGAGATCGGCCTGGTCGACGAGCTCGTCGGCTCGGTCGACGAGCTGGTGCCCGCCGCCAAGGCGTGGATCAAGGCCAACCCCGAATCGCACACCCAGCCGTGGGATGCCAAGGGCTACAAGATGCCCGGCGGCACCCCGAGCAGCCCGGCGTTGGCCGGCGTTCTGCCGTCGTTCCCGGCGCTGTTGAAGAAGCAGCTGAAGGGTGCGCCGATGCCGGCGCCGCGGGCCATCCTGGACGCGGCCGTCGAGGGCGCGCAGGTGGACTTCGACACCGCCAGCCGGATCGAGAGCCGCTACTTCACCCAGTTGGTCACCGGTCAGGTCGCCAAGAACATGATCCAGGCGTTCTTCTTCGACCTGCAGCACATCAACGGCGGCGGCTCGCGTCCCGACGGCATCGCACCGGTCAAGATCAACAAGATCGGTGTGTTGGGCGCGGGCATGATGGGCGCCGGCATCGCCTACGTCTCGGCGAAGGCCGGATACGAGGTCGTGCTCAAGGACGTCGAGATCGAGGCTGCCAAGAAGGGCAAGGCCTACTCGGAAAAGCTTGAGGCCAAAGCACTTCAACGCGGCAAGACCACCGAGGAGAAGAGCAAGGCGCTACTGGACCGCATCACGCCGTCGGCGGACCCCGCCGACTTCAAGGGCGTCGACTTCGTGATCGAGGCAGTGTTCGAGAACCAGGACCTCAAGCACAAGGTGTTCCAGGAGATCGAGGACATCGTCGAACCCAACGCGCTGCTCGGCTCCAACACCTCGACCCTGCCGATCACCGGTCTGGCCACCGGCGTCAAGCGGCAGGAGGACTTCATCGGGATCCACTTCTTCTCGCCGGTCGACAAGATGCCGCTGGTCGAGATCATCAAGGGCGAGAAGACTTCTGACGAGGCGCTGGCCCGGGTGTTCGACTACACGCTGGCCATCGGCAAGACCCCGATCGTGGTCAACGACAGCCGCGGCTTCTTCACCAGCCGCGTCATCGGCACATTCGTCAACGAGGCGCTCGCGATGCTGGGCGAGGGCGTCGAACCGGCCAGCGTCGAGCACGCCGGTTCGCAGGCCGGTTACCCGGCGCCGCCGCTGCAGCTGTCCGACGAGCTCAACCTGGAGTTGATGCACAAGATCGCGACCGCTAGCCGCAAGGGCGTCGAGGATGCCGGCGGCAAGTACGAGCCGCACCCGGCAGAGGCCGTCGTGGAGAAGATGATCGAGATCGGCCGCCCCAGCCGCTTGAAGGGTGCGGGCTTCTACGAGTACGTCGACGGCAAGCGCACCGGCCTGTGGCCGGGACTGCACGAGACGTTCAAGTCGGGCAGCACTGAGCTGCCGCTGCAGGACATGATCGACCGGATGCTGTTCGCCGAGGCGCTGGAAACCCAGAAGTGCCTCGACGAGAACGTGCTGACGTCGACCGCCGACGCGAACATCGGGTCGATCATGGGCATCGGGTTCCCGCCCTACACCGGTGGTAGCGCCCAGTTCATCGTCGGATACCAGGGTCCTGCCGGTACGGGTAAGGAAGCGTTCGTGGCGCGTGCCACGGAGCTGGCCGCCAAGTACGGCGACCGGTTCCTACCGCCGGCCTCGCTGACGTCGTAGCGTCTGTGGCGCCGAGACTTAAGCCATCGCAACTGCGACCGGCGTGTCGTCGCAACTGGTTAGGTGTCGCGGGGCTGTAAGAGGGAGTAATGGCCCTTGCCGAAGCGCTCCATTTCCGGTGCGTCGCCAGCAGACAGCAGCGTCCACGCGGGAGTGAAGCGGCGTTCGATTTCGGCCTGAGTGATGCCGCGGACGCCAAATTGCTCACCGGGATCAAGCGCGCCAATCAACAGCCGCGCGTCCGGCGCTGCCACCGCGCTAACCTCGCGGACATACGCGTCGCGGTCCTTGTCGGTCAGGTTATGTAAGCAGCCGTTGTCGATGATCAACGTAAACCCGGTCCCCACGCCGGCCGAGCTGAGGTGGGTGACATCGGCCTGAACGAAGGTGACGGAGGCCTGGCGGGCTTGCGCCTTTGCGCGCGCCTTGGCCAGCGCCCTCGACACGAAATCCACACCGGTGACCTGCCACCCGTGCTGCGCCAAATAGATCGACGCGTCGCCGGTACCGCATCCGATATCGAGTGCGGTGGCCGCCGGCAAGGCGGGCGAGCCGTTGCCTTCGACCACATCGTGCAGACTTTTCGCCAACGGATGGCCATCCCACGGTGTGAAACCGACTCGGTACATCGCACGGAACAACATGTTTCGAGATGCCATCACTCCACCGTAGACTCCATCAATTTCCTGGTGCCAGCGTAGATCCGACTGACCCGCGCATCGGTGTACCGCTGCCCGATCTCGTCATGACCGCACGATCGATCAGTTTTGGCGCTGGAACACGTAGCTACGCGCGGTGAATCGCGCCGCAATGCGATTTCCGGCTGTCCATCGGGGTTCATCCGCCGCTGACACTAGCGTCCAGGTGGGCGTAAATCGGCGCTCGACCTCTGTTTGATCGACTCCTGCCGGTCCGAAACGGCCAGTCGGTTTGAAGGCGATCATTAGCAGCCGCGCGCCGGGGGCGGCGGCGGCGCTGATCTCTTGGACGTAAAGGTCACGATCGCCGTCGCTCATGCCGTGGAAGCAGCCGTTGTCGACGATCACCTGGAAGGGCCCATTGATTCCGGCCTGACGCAAATGCGTGACGTCAGCGTGGACGAAGTTGACTGCAGCGTCTGCGGCACGGGCTTTGCTGCGCGCTGTATCAAGCGCCTTCGGCGTGAAGTCAACCCCGGTGACTTGCCATCCGTGTTGGGCCAGGAAAATCGACGAATCTCCGGTGCCGCATCCGACGTCGAGTGCTGATCCTGGCGGCAGAGTGTCGGTTCCCTCAATGAGTTCGCGCAGCGCCACCGACTGCGGATGACCGTCCCACGGAGTAAACCCGATCGCGTAGAAGACCCGAAACAATGTGTGTCGAGAGGCCATGACTTCACGGTATTCCCGAGGTCGGATGAAAGCTACTGCGGCTCCGGGTAAATCGCGACACTCTCGGGGTCAGTGCTCGCCGACCACCGACGCGGTGTAGTCGGGTACCCGCATCGAGTCGTGCATGCGCACACCTTTCGTGTTCAACTTCGCGACCGCCGTGGTGAGTGAGGCGGGTAGCAGCGAGACCAGCTGGAGGCCGCGGCTCAACGCCCAAACCGCAACCGGAGAGCCGGGGATGATGGTCTTGGCGGCTCCGCGGGCGAAGGCCCGGCTGCGACGCACCGTCTCGGCCATCTCCCGCTGGTAGGCGGCGAACGCACGCTCGTAATCTCCGCCGGCTTGGGCAAGCTCGCCCGCCAGCACGTAGGCGCCAATCACGGCGAGGCTGGTACTGCCGCCCACCGCGGGACCGGGGCAGTATCCGGCGTCGCCGACGAGCGTGACCCGCCCGCGCGACCAGGTGTCGAGCTGCAGTTGGCTGATCGCGTCGAAGTAGAACGCCGGCGTGTGGTCGATTTCCGAAAGCCAGCGGTCCACCTGTGGGTGCATCCCCGCGAATGTGGCACGCAGTAATTCCTTCTGCCGCACAGCATCTCGGTAGTCATACTCGAGTTCCTGCTTGCTGCGGAACATAAACACAATGCGGGCGTCGTCCAGGTGATCTCCGGTGTAGATCGCCGCCAGGCGGCCGACACCGATATGACCGAGCATCTCGTTGTGGTGCGCCATTGTTTTCGGCGCCGACACCACTGCCAGATACCCGCCAATGAACCGGGTGAGCCCCGCCTCGTCGCCGAAAACCAGGCGCCGGACGTTGGAGTGCAGCCCATCGGCGCCGACCACAACGTCGAAGCTGCGTGGTGGCGCGTGCTCAAACGTCACCTCGCCTTCGGGGGAGATGGCCGTGATTGAGTCGCCGAACAGATACTCCACATCGTCGCGGCCGGCGTCGTAGTAGACCTCGCTGAGATCGTCGCGCATGATCTCCACATGCTGGTCGGACGCGGCGCCGGTGAGCTTGGTGAGATCAACCCGTACCGGTCGCCGCCGACCCTCGCGATGCATCGTCAGCGTGTCGGTGCCGGTGGCAAGCGCTTCGATGTGCGACAGCACGCCCATCTTCGCCGAGATTTCCATCGACGGCCGGAACAGATCGACGGCGTGCCCACCGGTCTTGCGTAACGTCGGCGCCTGCTCGACCACGGTGACATCGAAGTCGTGTTGGGTCAGCCAGTACGCCAGCACCGGCCCGGCGATGCTGGCACCAGAGATGAGGATTCGCATCGCGTACCTCCCTGCCTACTTAACGATCGGTGAGCCTAGCATGAGCACTTACCTATCGGTAAGTCAGATATGCTGGCGAAGTGAGCAGGCCCCGCTCGGACACTCGCGAGCGCATCCAGGATGTCGCCCGGGAGTTGTTCGTGCAGCAGGGCGTACAGCGCACCAGCCTGCAGGACATCGCCGACAAGCTGGGAATCACCAAGCCGGCGTTGTACTACCACTTCACCTCGCGCGAAGAGCTGATTCGCAGCATCGTGCAGCCGCTGATCGACGATGGCGAGCAGTTCGTCGTCGACCAGGAGAACCGGGCCGACATCGATGCGCGGGAGTTGCTGGAGGGCTACTTCGATTTCCACCACCGGCATCGCCGCGACCTCGTCGTGGTGCTCGCGGAATTCGCCGTTCTCGAGGACCTCGATCTGATCGAGACGGTGCTGGCGTGGCGCACTCGGCTCGGCAGGTTGGTGTTCGGGCCAAAACCCACACTTGCTCAAGCCACTCGCGCCGCGATCGCGTTCGGCGGTCTGCAGGACTGTTGTATCCAATTCCCCGACCCGCCCCTCGACGAGCTACGGGCCGCGTCGGTCGACGGTGCGCTGGCCGCTCTGGGCATGGAACCGGGCGGGCCTTAGAGTCCCAATTATGCGATTCGGACTCTTCATTCCACAGGGCTGGCGACTGGATCTGGTCGGGATCGACCCCGCGGAGCACTGGGC
>DASQRI010000524.1:0-4493 GCA_035642975.1 Mycobacterium sp. | reverse complement strand
AGCGCTGCAGGGGAAGTCCGCCGCGACGGACTTCGCGGGTGATCGCATCTTTGCCGGTTTCCAGCGCCTCCTCGCGACGCTCCTTGGCAAACCACTGGCGGATCTTGGTCTTGGCGCGCGGCGAGACGACGAACTGCTGCCAGTCTCGCGACGGTCCGGCGTTGGCCGCTTTGGACGTGAAAACCTCGACGACTTCGCCGTTTTCCAGCTTGCGTTCCAGCGCCACCAGGCGGCCGTTGACGCGGGCGCCGATGCAGCGGTGGCCCACCTCGGTGTGGACGGCATAGGCGAAGTCCACCGGCGTCGACCCGGCGGGCAGCGTGATCACGTCACCCTTCGGGGTGAACACGAAGAGCTCTTGCACCGCAAGGTCGTAACGCAGCGACTCCAGGAACTCGCCGGGGTCGGCGGCCTCCCGCTGCCAGTCGAGCAGCTGACGCATCCAGGCCATGTCGTCGATCTCGGCCGCCGCATGCAGATGCGGAACACCGTTGCGGCCCTTGGTTTCCTTGTAACGCCAGTGCGCCGCGATCCCGTACTCCGCGGTGCGGTGCATATCGCGGGTGCGGATCTGCACCTCCAGCGGTTTGCCTTCCGGGCCGACGACGGTGGTGTGCAGCGACTGGTATACCCCATAGCGCGGCTGAGCGATGTAGTCCTTGAACCGGCCCGCCATCGGCTGCCACAGCGAATGCACTACGCCGACAGCGGCATAACAGTCCCTGATCTCGTCGCACAATATGCGCACGCCGACCAGGTCGTGGATGTCGTCGAAGTCTCGCCCTTTGACGATCATCTTCTGGTAGATCGACCAATAGTGCTTGGGCCGTCCCTCGACGACGGCGTTGACCTTCGAGGCATTCAGCGTCGCGGTGATCTCGGCGCGCACCTTGGCCAGATAGGTGTCGCGCGACGGCGCCCGGCCGGCGACCAGCCGCACGATCTCCTCGTACTTCTTTGGATGCAGGATCGCGAACGACAGATCCTCCAGCTCCCACTTGACCGTGGCCATGCCCAGCCGGTGCGCCAGCGGGGCAATGACTTCCAGCGTTTCACGGGCTTTGCGGGCCTGCTTCTCCGGCGGCAGGAAGCGCATCGTGCGCATGTTGTGCAGCCGGTCGGCCACCTTGATCACCAGCACCCGCGGGTCGCGGGCCATCGCGGTGATCATCTTGCGGATCGTCTCGCCTTCGGCCGCGCTGCCCAGCACCACCCGGTCCAGCTTGGTCACCCCGTCGACGAGATGGCCGACCTCGTCGCCGAAATCGTTGGACAGCGCCTCCAGGCTGTACCCGGTGTCCTCGACGGTGTCGTGCAGCAGGGCGGCCACCAGGGTGGTGGTGTCCATGCCCAACTCGGCGAGGATGTTGGCCACCGCCAGCGGGTGGGTGATGTACGGATCCCCCGAATGCCGCAACTGGCTGGCGTGGTGATGCTCGGCGACCTCGTAGGCGCGCTGCAACAACGCCAGGTCGGCCTTCGGGTAGACCTCCCGGTGCACCGCCACCAGCGGTTCGAGCACCGGGCTGAGCGCGCTGCGCTGCGCGGTCATCCGCCGCGCCAATCGGGCCCGGACCCGCCGAGAGGCGCTGGTGGACGTCTTGAGGCCGATGCCGGGCTCGACCGACGGCGCAATGTCGGCGACCTGCAGCGGCTCAGTAGGCGGCTGCACCGCCGTACCCTTGTCGTCCGCCACGCTCGTCACCTCCGCCCGTCAAGGATATCCGCCCCGCGACGATGCGGGACGAATGTCCCGATGAGGAGCAGGGCAAATACGGTGAACCGTGATTACCCCGGTCCTCTAACCATTTCCGCTACATCCGGCGCAAGCTGTGCACCGGCAGCGGCGCCACCCGGTCGCGACCCCCCAGCCCGGCCAGCTCGACCACCACCGCGGCCATCGTCACCTTAGCGCCGGCCTGCTCGAGCAGCCGATGGGTGGCGGCTATCGTGCCGCCGGTGGCCAGCACGTCGTCCACGACCACAACGTTGCTGCCAGCCAAATCGATCCCGTCGGCGGGGATCTCCAGGCTGGCGGTCCCGTACTCGAGCTGGTAGTGCTCAGTGCGCACCGGCGGCGGCAGCTTGCCGCCCTTGCGGACCGCCAGGACGCCGGTGCCCAGCCGGGCGGCCACCGCGCCCGCGATCAGGAACCCGCGCGCGTCGATGCCGGCGATCAGGTCAGCGCCGGATGCGACGGCGGCCAGCGCGTCGGCCACCGCGGCCAGCCCCTGCGGATCGGCGAACAACGGCGTCAGATCCTTGAACTGGACCCCGGGTTCCGGGAAATCGGCGACCTGCCGGATCAGCGAGGTGATGGGGTCGGCCGCCGAGTCTTCGGCATTCACCGCACCAGGACCCATCGGTCCATGTTCCAGCCGGCGCCCCACCGGCTGGGGTTGGTGCCGACGGCATACATCTTCTTCGAGGTCAGCAGGGTCCGCTGCTGGCGATACAGCGGCAGCGTCGGCATACCGGCCCACAGCACCGGCGCGCTCTCGGCCAGCAGCCGGGCCAGGTCGGCGGGGTCGGCGGACACCGCCAGCGCCGCGATGATCCCGTCGATCTGACCGTTGGCGTAGCCGGACAGGTTGTTGCCGTTGCCGGTGTGCAGGTCGTAGGCGTCCATCGCCGACGAACCCGTCGACCCGCTGCCGGTGGCGCCCCCGGTGCTGGCCAGCAACACGTCGATCTTCCCGTCTTTGATCGTCTGGGGGCCGACGGAGTCCGAGGTGACGTCGGACACCGTGATCCCGGCCGGGCCGCAGCCCTTGGCGATCGCGCCGACGATGGCGGCCAGCCGCGCGTTGGGCCCCCGGTAGCCGATCCGCACGGCCAGCGGCTTTCCCCGCAACGCCGCGCGTGCCGCCTGAGGGTTCGATTTGATGAATTGCCCGGCCTCGGGGATGTTTTCGGCCTGCCCGATCGCATCGTCGGCCGTGGTGTGCAGTCGCGCGTTGGCGATCGGTGTCGCGGCGTCACGGGCGATGGCATCACGCGGTGTGCAGGATGCGACCGCGCGGCGCGCGGCGATGTCGGCGAGCGCACCGCTCGGCGCGAAGACCAGTTGCTCGATGCCGTCCGATGGCGAATCGGTGCGACGGTAGGTGTCCGGGGTGGCCAGCGCTCCCGACGAGCCGGCCGCGACGTCGACGACGTCGGCGCTCTTGTCGTTGACCCGATCCTGGATGTCGGCTTTCTGCGGCCACACCGTGACCCGCTTGGTCATCGGCTTGGCGCCCCACCAGCGATCATTCGCGACGAGGACCACCGCGCCGCCGTCGAGCACCGATTCGATCTTGTAGGGCCCCGACGACGGGAAATGCTTGGCGACGGTGCCCGCTTCGATACCGGGTTTGAGGTTCCAGGTGGTGTTCCACAGCTGCGCGACGCGTGCGATGGCCGGCACGTCGTTGCCCAACAGCGCGGCGGTGACGTCGATACCCAACTCCTCGGCGATGACGTGCGACGGCATGATCGCGGTGGCGGTGAACAGCTGGTTGTAGTCGACGATGTTGCGGTCCGGGGCGAACGACACCCGGGCTTTCTTCTGCCCCGGTTGGCAGTCGATGGAGGTGACGTCGACGAACCCGGCCTGGCTGGCGGCGTCGAAGGCGGAGTACCGACCGGACCGGGCCGCCCAGGCCAACACCAGGTCGTCGCAGGTGATCGGCTTGCCGTCGGAGTAGACGGCGTTGTCGGCGATTTGGTAGTCGAGCACCAGCGGCGAGCCACCGACGATCGAGATCGTGCCGAAGTCGTGGTCGGCGACGACCTGGCCGTCCGGGCCGTGGTAGCCGAATCCGGTGAGCGTGCGAGCGAAGGCCTGCGCTCCCGCGGACGCGGCACCGCTGACGGTATTGCTGTTGTAGGTGTCGAGCGCGCCGTCGACGATGTAGTCGATCTGCCCGGCCGCGCTTCCGGAGCATCCCGTCAACGAGGCCGGTACGGCTGCCACCAGCGCCGCCACCAGCCAGCTGGCGGCCACACGCCGACGCCAGGCAGCCATCGGGCTAGCGTTTGTTTCGCTTGCCGGTCGGGCGCCCGTGACGGCCGGCGGGTTGCCGCACCGGCCGCGCACCCGGGGCCGGCTTATTCGGCGCGGCCACGCCGGTGCCCGCGACGGAAGCGCGGGCCTGTTCCGGCGGCTCGTCATCGGATGCCTCCGCTGCCTCCTCAGGCGCCTGAGCCTGTTCGGACTTTCCCGGGTCCGAGCCGCGGCGCCGGACCACCCGGTGCGTGTGCGTGCGCACCAGCTCGGTGCGCTCACGCAGCGTGACCAGCAGCGGCGTGGCGAAGAAGATCGATGAGTAGGTACCGACGATGATGCCGACCAGCTGAACCAGGGCCAGGTCCTTCAGCGTGCCGACACCCAACAGCCACACCGCCACCACCATCAGTGCCAGCACCGGCAGCGTCGAGATCAGGCTGGTGTTGATCGAGCGCATGAATGTCTGGTTGACCGCGAGGTTGGCCTGCTCGGCGAAGGTGCG
>DASQRI010000523.1:0-2177 GCA_035642975.1 Mycobacterium sp. | reverse complement strand
TACGGTGCGTGAATCTCGCGTGGCCAGGCGCGAACTCGGTAATCCGGAACGCTGTGCCTGCGCCCGTGCCGATGTAGTTGGCGTCGATGTAGTGTTTGACGAAGCCCGCCCTCTGCGAGGCGTCAGCCGCCGCCGAATTATCAACCGGCATACGATCGGTTGACCACATCTCACACCCTGATATCCCCGCGCCGAGCCCGCGCGAAACCGCATTCAACCGCTCGTCGCTCACAACAACGGCTTTGCCGTTCTCATCATGTCCGGTAACAACCCGTCGCACTTCCATTGCCACAGCAATCATCTCATCTCCCTCAGGCCCGACTCGGGGCCCCATCATTCTCCGCCTTGGGTTTGAGTACGTCGTCGATCATCACCGGCGCGTTCGACCCGGTGGGGTGCTTCGGCGCCCGCTTCCACGCCAGCGTGCTCGCCGTAGTGGTGCCGTCGACGGAGGTTGGGGCGGCTACGGTCTTCTCGCACTATTTTCGCGCTCGATTTCGAGCATAAAGCCGGTAAGCGCGGACAAGAAATTCTTTCGGCTTTCGATCGGGGCTGCGTGCGCCCCGCTAAGCCGTGAAATCGCCGCGTGGGGCAACGCTCCCATGAACCAATCGGCCGCTCGTTGGAAGGGTTGTGCGTCTTGGTCACCCACGACAACCAGCGACTTGATGGGAGAACCGTAGACCCCCGTGCGTGTGTCGGCCGTGGATAGGATCTCGCACGCGGCCGCATATCCCGCTGATGAGGTGTTGCGCAGCGTCTCACTGACCCGGATAGCCGCCAGGGCACCTTCGTGAGAGCATCTGTAGGCAGGCGTAAACCATTGTCGCACAGTTTGTTCGATGTATCGAGCCGGACCCATGGCACCCAGATGAGTCGCGCGATCTCTCCACATCTGGCGCATCTCCTCTGGATAGACCGGCACGGTATCTACCAGGACGACGCCAACAACGTTGAGCCCCTTGGATATCAACATCTGTTGCGCCACCAAGCCTCCCAGCGAGATTCCGACGACGACGATCGGTGCGGCGCCACCACCAATCTCGGACTGCACCTGTTCCACCACGCATCGGGTGTAGTCGGCAAGACCAGTAGGCGGCATACCTGTTGCAGCGCCATGGCCGGGCAAGTCGACTGCGTGATAACCCGCCGGCAGGGCGTCGCCAAACACCAAGTCCCAGAAGGAGGCATCGCTACCCAGCGGGTGCATCAAGATCACGTGCATGCTTCCGCCCGCAGAACGACCGCCAACAAGGAGTAGTACCCAACACACGAGACCATTTCGACTGCTTGTTTGGATGACCACCTGTTGACGAGATCGCGGTAGGTGGCATCGGAGAGCTCGCCTTCGGCCAGGAGCTGTCGCGCCAGTGACCAAGCCAGCCGGAGATCCGGATCGCTTGGCGCCTCGCCCATACCGATCCGCTGCACGTCGTCGCTGGTCACTCCTTGAGCAAGGGCAAGTGGACGGTGATGCTCCCATTCAAATCGCGATGCCCAACGCTGCGCCGTAGCAAGGATCAATGTCTCCCGAACCCTTGGCTCGAGATTCCACGAGTATCGGAAGTATTCGCCCAATCGGGAGATTGGCGCCATTACCTCGGGTGCCTCGACAAGAATCGCAAAGGGTCCATACACGCCGCGCCGAGGCCCGTCGACCAACATGTTGGCGGCCTCGCCCTGCTCGGCGCTGAGCGGGCGCGGCCACGGATATCGGTGTGTCATGCCGATTCCAGGATCGGCATGACTTCCTTTGCCATGAGCTCCATCGATCGGCGCGCCAGCGTCGGATCAACCCATTCGAGGCCGGCATAGACGATCTCGCCAAAGGGCCCGACCTGTTCCCGCAACGCCTGGATCTTCGCCGCGACCTGGTCGGGTGTGCCGTAGATAACGAGGTCATCCATGACCTGATCCAACGTCACGTCGTCATCTGGAATCTCTTGGTCTCTCTTGAATAGATTGAGCCGACCAAGCCTTTTCATCTTCGTGCACATCTGGTCGTAGTAGAAGCGGTAGGGACTGTTTTCGTCCGTCATCGCATAGTTCTTTGCCACCACTGGGTCATCGGCGACGAAGATCGTCCGAGCAATCCGCCAGTCATTCGAATCGGCAACTTCGCCGACTGCTTCCCTGCCTTCGACGTACTTCGGCCAGTGAGTCGCCACCCACTGCGG
>DASQRI010000522.1:0-5003 GCA_035642975.1 Mycobacterium sp. | reverse complement strand
CTGTTGCGCGACATCGTCGCCCACCTCGAGCAAGGAGCGTTCCGCCCACTGCCGGTGCGCGCCTTCCCGGCCGCGAAGACCGCCGCCGCGCTGCGAACGCTCGCGCAAGGCCGACAGATCGGCAAGGTCGTCGTGTCAGTGCACGGGCGGGAGCAACCGGTCGTTCACCATGAGCAGCTCCCTGCGCAGTTCGAACCCGAAGCCACCTACCTGATCACCGGTGGGCTCGGCGGTATCGGTCGCGCCGCTGCGGCATGGATGATCGAGCGCGGCGCCAAGCATCTGGTGTTGCTCGGACGCGGTCCCGCATCGGAGGCCGGGCAGCAGGCCATCGAAGATCTGAGGAGCAAAGGCGGCGAAGTGGTCTTCGCCCGCGGCGACGTCACCCAGACCGACCAGCTGGCCTCGGTGCTCGATTCGATCCGCTCAACCATGCCTCCATTGCGTGGCGTCGTTCACGCGGCGGGGATCCTCGACGACGGCATCCTCGCGCGCCTCGACGACCGGCGGCTGCGTGAGGTCATGGCGCCGAAACTCGAGGGCGCCTGGAATCTGCACGTGCTGACCCGAGATGCACAGCTGGACTTTTTCGTGCTCTTCTCTTCTGCCGCAGCGCTTTTGGGTTCACCCGGGCAGGCGCACTACGCCGCGGGCAACGCCTTCCTGGATGCGCTGGCCTGGCACCGACGTGCGGAAGGCCGGCCGGCGCTGAGCATCAACTGGGGTCCGTGGGCCCAGGTCGGTCTGGCCAGCGGGCCAGAGCAGCAACGCCACCTCCACCGGCACGGCATGACCCCTATGGCGGTGGCCGACGGCGTGCGGACGCTGTCGAGACTGTTCTGGTCATCCGCGACCCAGGTCGCCGTCCTACGGTGGGACCCGTCGATGTGGCGATCCGAACAACGCGCCGGAACCCACCCCTCGCTGATTGCGGACCTGCTCGGCGCCCCGGTAGCCAGCGACGCCGACGACCGCCACGTCAACCTTCGCGACGCGCTCTTGCGCGCCGACGAGAACGAGCGCCGAACGCAGATCGAGTCGTACCTGCGCGAACAAGCCGCCGGCAAACTCGGTCTGGCCCCGTCGAACCTGGACGTCGAATCGCCGCTGCATCAACTCGGGGTCGACTCGCTCGTCGCGGTGGAGTTGCGCGCTCAGATCGAACGTGACCTGGGCATCGTCGTGCCGGTCGTCCGCTTGTTGGACGGTGCGAGCGTCACCGGGTTGGCCGGGTGGCTCGTCGAGCAGTTATCCGGCAGCACTGGGGAACCCGACCCCGTCGAGACGGATGACGCGCCTACCACGCGGGTCAACGGGACCAATGGCGCTGACCCACAGTGGATGGACGTCCTGGGTCGGCTGCCCGACATCTCGGATGACGACGTCGACGCGCTGCTTCGCGATGTCCTCGCGGCAAGAGAGGGCCAAGATGACGGATAAGTCGATCGACGTCGCCGGCCTTTCCGCCGAGGAGAAACGGGTACTACTGGCACGCCTGCTGATGGAACAGGCGGAAGCTTCGGCGTCGGCGCATCCACTCTCGTATGGCCAGCGGTCCCTGTGGTTCCTCTATCAGCTCGCGCCCGGCAGCCCCGCGTACACGATCACCTATGCCGGGCAGATCCGCGGCGAACTCAACGTAACGGCGCTGGAGGCCGCAGCCCAGGCGCTCGTCGAACGGCACGACATACTGCGGACCACCTACACCACGCGTGATGGCCAGCCGGTTCAGCTCGTCCATCCCCGTTGGCCGGTGCGCGTCAACCGCCTCGAGTTGGACCGCGAAGAAACGCAGCGGTGGCTGCGGCGGGAAGCCGATCGGCCCTTCGACTTGCGCACCGGCCCGGTGTTGCGGTTCAACCTGATCACCCAGGGCCCCGACGAGTACCTGCTGGTGTTGACGCTGCATCACATCGCCGTGGACATGTGGTCGATCGACCTCATCCTCGACGAGCTTCGGCTGCTGTACTCCGCCGAGCACGGCGCACCGCCGCCGCCGCCCACACCGTTGCGCTACGTCGACCACGCACTCGAGCAAACCCGCGCTATGGACGGAGCCGAGGGCGAGCGACTCTGGCGGTACTGGAGCCAGCAGCTGGCCGGGGAAACGCCGATGCTCCGGTTGCCCGTCGACCGGCCGCGGGGCGCGGTTCAGACTTACCGCGGCGCCGTACACCGCTTCACCGTCGACCGCGCGCTGACCGCCCAGCTCAAGGAGGTCGGCCGCGGTGCCGGCGCGACCCCGTACATGACTCTGTTCGCGGCTTACGCCACCCTGCTGCATCGCTACAGCGGGCAGGACGATCTGCTGATCGGCTCGCCGTTCGGATGTCGCGACCACGCGGGGCTTGCCAGCCTGGTCGGCTACCTCGCCAACCCCGTGGTTCTGCGGCCCGACCTGAGTGGCGATCCGACTTTTACGTCGTTGCTGAGCCGTGTCAAGACGACCGTTCTGGATGCGCTTGAGCACCAAGACTTTCCGTTCGCACTGCTCGTCGAAAAGCTGGATCCGGCCCGCGATCTGAGCCACACGCCGCTGTTCCAAGTCTCCTTTGCGTGGGAACAGGCCCGACGCTTCCAAGACGGCGCGGGTGCGGCGTCCGGCCCGGCGACGCTGGATTTAACGACCACCCATATCGGCCAGGGCGGTGCGCCGCTCGACTTGATGATGCTGATGGGCGAACAGGACGGCGAGCTGCTCTGCGCCTTGCAGTACAACACCGACCTGTTCGACGACGCGACCATCGAGCGGATGGCCGAGCACTTCACGATGCTGCTCGGCGGCGTCGTCGCCGATCCAGGCGTCAGCCTGTCGAAGCTGCCGATCCGCACCCAGGCGGAGCGCGCGCGGCAGGCGTCGTGGAACGAGACCGAGGTCCGCTTCGAGGCCCCAGACAGCGTGCACGACATGGTGACCGCGGCGGCCCGCCGCAGCCCGGCGGCCATCGCCGTGACGTTCGGCGACCGTGACGTGACCTACGCCGAACTCGACCGGCGCGCAGACCAGCTGGCCAGTCGGCTGCACAACCTCGGCGTAGGGCCCGACAGTATCGTCGTCGTCCTGCTGGACCGCAGCGAAGACTTGGTGGTGGCGCTACTCGGTGCCGCGAAGGCCGGCGCCGCGTTCATGCCGCTCGACCCGGGACAGCCCGCGAATCGCATCGCCGCGATGACCGCGGCCTCGGGTGCGCCGGTGGTTGTCACGCACGAGCGAAACCTGCCGCTACTCAAAGGATTCACCGGTCATCGACTCTGTCTGGACCTGCCGGCTCCGTCGGAAACGGACGCTGTCGTAGCCCACCCCGTCGTGCCGTCGACCGGGCTGGCGTACGTCATCCACACCTCGGGTTCCACCGGCGTGCCCAAGAGGGTGCTCAACACCCACGGCGGGCTCCGCAACCTACTGCTCTGGATGCAGGCGAATTACCGGCTCGACACCGCCGACCGGGTACTGCACCACACTCCGGTGACCTTCGACGCGTCCCTGGCGGAGATCTTCTTGCCGTTGATTGTCGGCGCGCGCCTTGTCATCGCGAAACCCGGTGGGCACCGCGACGCCGCCTACCTCGTCCGGACGATCGCCGAGCAGCGCATCACCCAGATCGTGCACGTCGTGCCTTCGATGCTGCAGTCTTGGCTCGCCGAACCCGGCTTCTGGGACTGCGTCACGCTGCGCCGGGTGACGTGCGGCGGCGAGGCTCTGCCCTACGACCTCGCTCAGCGGTTCCTGAACACCGTGGACGCCGAGTTGTGGAACGAGTACGGCCCCGCCGAATCCGCCGTCACGGCCACCTATGCGCACTGCAAGCGCGGTGCGCCCGGCCCATCGATCCCGATCGGGCGACCGATCACCAACGTCCAGATTCATCTCCTCGACGCCTATCTTCAACCGGTACCGGTGGGCGTACCCGGCGAGCTGTACATCGGCGGAGCCGGCGTGGGCCGCGGCTACGCCGGTCAACCTGACATGACGGCCACCAGATTCATCGCCGACCCGTTCGGCCGAGATGCCAGCGGAACGCTTTACCGCACAGGCGATCTGGCCCGCTACCGACCTGACGGCAACATCGAATACCTCGGACGCCAGGACAGCCAGGTCGAGATCCGTGGCGTTCGGATCGAGCCCGGCGAGGTCGAGGTCGCGCTGAGCAAGCATCCCGACGTGACCGAAAGCGTGGTCGTTGCCACGACCGACGAGCGCGGTAACACCCAGCTGACCGCCCACGTGGCGGCCACCACCGAGCCCGGGCCAACCGCTGCGCAGCTGCGGCGTTTCCTTCTCGAGTGGCTTCCGGCGGCCATGCTGCCGGCCCACTTCGTCGTGACGACGGAGTTGCCGCGTACCCCGGGCGGTAAAGTCGACCGGCGGGCGCTCTCCGCGACCGGAGTGGGAGTAGCGGAGCGCGAGCGGGAGTTCGTCGCTCCCCGCAACCGGGCAGAGCAGGTCCTGGCCGAGATCTGGCGCAAGGTTCTCGGCGTCGAGCGGGTTGGTGTCCACGACGACTTCTTCGCGCTCGGCGGCTCCTCGACCCACAGCCTGGAGGTCGCGGTTCGCGCGGAGGCGGCCGGCCTGCCACTCAAACCGGAGTCGCTGTTCTTGTTCGGCACGGTCGCCGAATTGGCCGAGGAGTACGGGGAGCCGCTCGAAAGCGGCCCGGGCCTAGGCGCCGCCGAGGACGAGCGGGCCGTCACGTCAGACCGCGGCGTCCCCCTGACCACTGCGCCGCAGGAACTGCAGCCGTTGCCCGCGGCCGACCCGCCGACCCGCAACACCGTGATCGAAAGCATCGGCGTTTACCTGCCTTTCAAAGTGGTGTCGACCGCCGATCTTCTCGCCGGATGCGTCAACGACATCGGCATACCGCTGGAGCGGCTCACCGGCATCAAGCACCGGCGGGTGGCGGCCGACGGTGAGTTCTCCATCGACCTCGCCCGCCAAGCCGTGGCCGACTGCCTGGCTGGATCAAGTTACCGGCCGGCGGAGATCGACCTGCTGATCTCAT
>DASQRI010000521.1:0-3899 GCA_035642975.1 Mycobacterium sp. | reverse complement strand
CCAGTTCCAGGACATCCACACCAGCGAGGAGGCCACCACTCCGATGATGATGGCGCCGAAGCTGTTGACGAAGCCGGCGGCGGGGGTGATGGCCACCAGTCCCGAGATCATGCCGTTGATGCCACCCAGCAGGGTGGGTTTGTGCTCGCGGCTCGCGAAGACGTCCCAGATTACCCAGGTCAGCAGCGCCACCGCGGTGGCCAAGTTGGTGTTCAGCACGGCCAAAGAGGCGTTGGTCCCAGCGAAGTAGGGGTCACCGCCGTTGAACCCGTTCCAGCCCAACCACAGGATGCCCGCCCCAACCGCGGCTATCGGCAAGTTGTTGGGCACCGCGCGTTCGCGGTCGCGGGCCAGTCGGGGCCCGATAACCGCGGCTGCGACAAACCCGCTGGTGCCGGCGGCCAGATGGATTACGTAGCCGCCGGAGTAGTCCAGCGTGCCGGTGCTAAAGAGGCTGCTGACGCCGGTGTGCGGCTGGGCCCAAAAGCCCCCACCCCACACCAGGAAGGCGTTGACCGAGTAAGCAAACGTCGACCATAACGGCACGAAGATCAGCCACACCTTGAAGTTGATTCGGCCCACCACGCTGCCCAAGAACAGCAGTGGAGTGATCGCGGCGAATACGAACTGGAAGTAAGCCAGCGTGGACTCGGAGAACCGAAACTTGGGCATCGCCCCGTCGAGCAGCGGGATGACCGCCTGGTGCTGGTTGTCGGTGCCCAAGATGGTGCGCGGCTTGCCCACCACGGCCTGCAGGATGCCCGGGCCGAGCTTTTGAGGCTCCCCGAATCCCATCTTGAAGCCCCACAGCACCCACACCACTAAAACCAGCGAAAACCCGGTGAACGCCATCAACATCGTGTTGACCGCCCACTTCTTTTGGACGAGGCCGCTGTAGAGCACTGCAATACCCGGAAGGCTCATCAGGCCGACCAGCGTCGCCGCTACCAACTGCCAGGCGTTGTCTCCGGGGCTGAGCCAATCGGGATACGGGTTCATGCGGTCCACCCTTCGGTCGCTGTCACCTGCCACACGTGGGTGGGCAGATTTTCGCGCCGCTGGGTTTCGGCCAGATGATTGAGTGTTAACTCTGGATTTCTGGTTGACCTAGCGCGGTGTCCGCTATGGCAGAAACCCCGCGATTCGGCACTGCGCCTGAACTGCTTCGGAGTGGGCGTCGTGCTGGGCGTGGACGGCGCGACACCACTCGCGCGCTTCGGCACCGCATGCGTGCTCGATTGCGCCGCCCATCGAACTCGCGATCGTGACATTCACGCAACTTTCGTCGGATCGGCCATAACCCGACGAGTGGCCCGTCATCGCCCACACCGCCGCCCCCACCGCGATCACAGCAACAACAACAACGGCCGCTATCAACATGGCACGGCGTTCGCCATGGGTCAGCGGGTTGGTCGGTGGGGTCTTGCCGGTGTTGACCGTCGGCGGCTCCTTCATCCGGCGAACTCGATCGATCAACAATAGAGGCACTGGCGCTAGCGCGGCGCGTTCGTGACGTCGTAGATCGGCGTCATGGCGACACCTTGACCGTTGCGGATCAGGGTGTCTTGGTGTCGAGATCCTCTGTAGCGATACCAGCGGACCAAACTGTCGGGCGAGGTGCTGCAGCCAGGCCAAGTGAGCGCTTTGAAAACGCGGTGACCTGTCTGTCAGAGGAGACACCTAGCATGGACACCGTAGTGTGCCAATCCGCATTCCACCGCTAGTACTGCGCTGGAATCGGCACGGCGAAAGAGGCCCGGTGAAAGGGATTGCGTGGCTGACCGCCTGATCGTAAAGGGTGCGCGTGAGCACAACCTGCGCAGTGTCGATCTTGATTTGCCGCGCAACGCGTTCATCGTCTTCACCGGGCTGTCCGGCTCGGGAAAGTCTTCGCTGGCGTTCGACACGATCTTCGCCGAAGGCCAGCGGCGCTACGTGGAATCGTTATCGGCCTACGCCCGCCAGTTCCTGGGCCAGATGGACAAGCCCGACGTCGACTTCATCGAGGGCCTGTCTCCGGCGGTGTCCATCGACCAGAAGTCGACCAACCGGAACCCGAGGTCGACGGTCGGGACGATCACCGAGGTCTACGACTACCTGCGGCTGCTGTACGCGCGCGCGGGCACGCCGCACTGCCCGGTTTGCGGTGAGCGGATCGCCCGCCAAACCCCGCAGCAGATCGTCGATCAGGTGTTGGTGATGCCCGAAGGCACCCGCTTTCAGGTGCTCGCGCCGGTGGTGCGCACTCGCAAGGGCGAGTTCGCGGACCTCTTCGACAAACTCAACGCACAGGGCTACAGCCGGGTCCGGGTCGACGGCGTGGTGCATTCGCTGACCGATCCGCCCAAGCTGAAGAAACAAGAGAAGCACGACATCGAGGTGGTGATCGACCGGCTGACCGTCAAAGCCAGCGCCAAGCAGCGTCTCACCGATTCAGTGGAAACAGCGCTGAACCTGGCCGACGGCATCGTGGTGCTGGAGTTCGTCGATCACGACCACGACGCGCACAATCGCGAGCAGCGGTTCTCCGAGAAATTGGCCTGTCCGAACGGGCATGCCCTGGCCGTCGATGACCTTGAGCCGCGGTCGTTCTCGTTCAACTCGCCGTACGGCGCCTGCCCAGAGTGCGCCGGTCTGGGAATCCGTAAAGAGGTCGACCCCGACCTGGTCGTTCCCGACCCGGATCGCACGCTGGCAGAGGGGGCGGTGGCGCCGTGGTCGATGGGCCACACCGCGGAGTACTTCACCCGGATGCTGGCCAGCCTCGGCGAGGCGATGGGCTTCGACGTCGACACACCGTGGCGCAAGCTGCCGGCCAAGGCGCGCAAGGCAATTCTGGAAGGCTGCGACGAGCAGGTGCACGTGCGCTACCGCAACCGCTACGGCCGCACCCGGTCCTACTACGCCGACTTCGAAGGCGTGCTGGCGTTTTTGGAGCGCAAGCTGGACCAGACCGAGTCCGAGCTGATGAAGGAGCGCTACGAGGGCTTCATGCGCGACGTGCCGTGTCCGGTATGTCACGGCACGCGCCTCAAGCCGGAGATCCTGGCCGTCACGTTGGCCGCCGGCGACCGGGGCGCGAAGTCCATCGCCGAGGTCTGCGAGCTGTCCATCTCCGACTGCGCCGACTTCCTCAACGGACTGACCCTGGGCTCCCGCGAACAAGCGATCGCCGGACAGGTCCTCAAGGAAATCCAGTCGCGCCTGGGCTTTTTGCTCGACGTCGGGCTGGAGTATCTGTCGCTGTCCCGTGCCGCGGCGACGCTGTCCGGCGGTGAGGCACAGCGGATCCGGCTGGCCACCCAGATCGGCTCCGGCTTGGTCGGCGTGCTGTATGTGCTCGACGAGCCGTCGATCGGCCTGCATCAGCGCGACAATCGTCGACTCATCGAAACCCTCACGCGGTTAAGAGATTTGGGCAACACCCTGATCGTCGTCGAGCACGACGAGGACACCATCGAGCACGCCGACTGGGTCGTCGACATCGGCCCGGGCGCCGGCGAGCACGGCGGCCGGATCGTGCACAGCGGCACCTACGCTGAACTGCTGGCCAACAAGGACTCGATCACCGGCGCCTACCTGTCGGGCAAGGAAAGCATTGCCGCCCCGGCGATCCGGCGTCCGGTCGACAAGCGACGTCGCCTCACCGTCGTCGGTGCAAACGAGCACAACCTGCGCGGGATCGACGTGTCGTTTCCGCTCGGCGTGCTGACGTCGGTGACCGGTGTGTCTGGTTCTGGCAAGTCGACACTGGTCAACGACATCCTGGCCGCGGTGTTGGCGAACAGGCTGAACGGCGCCCGTCAGGTTCCGGGTCGGCATACCCGCGTGACCGGGCTGGACAGCCTGGACAAGTTGGTACGTGTCGATCAATCGCCCATCGGCCGCACGCCGCGCTC
>DASQRI010000520.1:0-3735 GCA_035642975.1 Mycobacterium sp. | reverse complement strand
TGTCTACTAAAAGGGACTCGAGCATGCGGGCGTTTTTTGGGTCTGTTGTTGCGGTGGTTGTGATCGCGGCGTCCGTGGTTACCGGACCGCCCGACGTGCGCCTCGCGGCGGCGAACCAGCCGGATCGGTTGACCATCGCATCGGTGCGACCGACGGCAGGCCAGGTCGTGGGTGTGGCGCACCGCGTGCTGGTGACATTCCGCGGCCCCGTCGCGAACCGGCACGCCGCCGAGCTCGCTATTCAGGTCAAGTCGGCGCCCGCGATGACCGGCAAGTTCGAATGGCTCGACAACGACGTCGTGCAATGGGTTCCCGACCGATACTGGCCGGCGCACAGCACGGTGGCACTGTCGGTGGGCAGCCTGTCCACCGACTTCAGAACGGGTCCGGCTGTCCTCGGTGTGGCCGACATCTCCGACCACACGTTCACGGTCAGCGTCGACGGAGTCCGGACGGGACCGCCGCCTCCACTACCGGCGCCGCACCACTCACCCCACCGGGGCGAAGACGGAGTGATGCTGGCCTCGATGGGTAGGCCGGAATTTCCGACGCCTGTCGGCGTTTACACGATCCTGTCCAAAGAGCGCACGGTGATTATGGATTCGAGCAGCGTCGGCGTTCCGCTCACCGATCCCGCGGGTTACCGCGTCCCGGTGGATTACGCCGCCCGCATCAGCAGCCGCGGCTTGTTCGTCCATTCAGCGCCATGGGCTGTCAATTCGCTGGGCCGTGAGAATGTCAGCCACGGCTGCATCAGCCTGAGCCCCGCGGACGCAGAGTGGTACTTCAACATGGTGAACGTCGGCGACCCGGTGGTTGTGAAGGAATAAGGACGGCGACAGCCGCCGGCTTCAAGACTATCCGCACCTAAAGGCGATGTGCGGCAGTTGAACTGCCGCAGCCGCGCAGGCCTTGTTCTAGAACAGCTAAAAGCTGGGCCGCGTCACTCCGGAGGACCGGGAAGAATCGGCTGACCGTCCACCGGTCCGCCTGCCGGCGCCGGACCAGTCGGCACACCCTTACCTCCTAGGCCGCCGGCGAGATCAGTGAGCACGGCGCCACCGGCCGCCGGAGCACCCGCCGGCCCGAGCGCAATCAGCGGAGCACCAGCCGGAACCGGCGCACCTACCGGGGCACCCGCACCCGCCGGAACCGGAGCTCCAGCAGGAACCGGAGCGCCGGCAGCAACCGGCGCACCCGCAGGCGCACCGGCAATTCCAGAGAGCGCGGCGCCAGCGGGTGGAACACACACCCCCGCGACCACCGGTGCGCCGGCGACTGCCGCAGGTGCGACTTCGCCGGCCGCCGCCTGGACGCACGCGTAACCGCCGGTCATCAGCGGGGCGGCTGCCACATTGGGGCTCAAGGCGATGGCGGCACCGCACAATCCAACGCCGGCAACCCCTTTGATGTTCAGGCGATCGAAGATCGTCATCGACGTCAGCTCCCTCATTCGCACTCGGCTACTCACGCAATCGGTTCGGTGCGGCAGAAGCCCATAGCCGTACCGGGGTCGTGTTTCGACGACCGACTTATTTTTAGTAGACCCATGTTCAACACACACCATGCCGCACCGGGTCGTTTCCAAATAGTGATGTTTGGGCGCATCACCGCGAGGAAACATCGCTTCACTCGCAATGCAACGGTTAGGTTTTCGCAAGTCAGCCCGCCGGTCAACGGCGCAAACGCAAGTGTGTGGCCTCGCTGCTTACCCGCCGACGTCGACTCTTCAAACCAACAACTCGGAGCGATTGTAACTGTCGCCGAAACAGGTGCTGCCCATAGCGTTCGGTGTAGACGTAGGCAAAAAACCGCGGCGGCGCAGCACCGCGCCGCGGCTGACACAGAAACGAGAAACATCATGGCTTCAACACTGAAGGATCTGCTCGACCTCAAAGGTGTCGTTGCGGCAGGGGAATTTTCGCGCGACGGCTCGCTGGTGGATTTCGAAGCGAGCGTTGATTTCCCCCAAGACTTGGCGGAGACGACCGCGCAATTCACCGCGGCGGTGACCCAGCTGTTCGATGTGCTGGCCGGGTCGTTCACTAAACTCAATGAGCAATTCGCGTTTACCCCGCAACAGGGTTGGGCTTACTCGGGTGGCGACTGGTCCGTGGCGGTCGGCGGCACCCGCGGCGTGTTCGTCAAGACGGCCGACGCCGACTACAACGAATTGTTCGCCGAACTCGTAGGCACGCGCTAGCGCACGTACACTTCCCCGCCGGTGGGATATCCGCCGCCGTGGGTGGTGATGTGGACGTGGTCGTAGTGGCCGTAGCCGGACCCTGACGGGCCATTCGGGGTGTAGTAGGTGCCGCGCCAAATCACGTCCTGCAACGAGAATCGGTCTGCGTTCTTGAACGCGAACCTGACGATCTCGTTGCCGAGTGCGATGCCCGCCGCGCTCGACGGGTTGGGAATCATGATGTCGATCGCCAAACCCAGCGGATGCCATGGGAGCGCATCCGGCCGAACGCCGCCGATGCTCTTGATCTCCGGGAACGCGGCGCTGACGGCCCGAGCGGCGAGGACTGTCTTGACCTGCAAGCCCCGCTCGTTGGCGACTCCCACCGGAAGCATGCGCGGGGCCGCTGTCGTGGCGACGCGCCATCTCGCGGCCCGCGACGCCGGAGCCAGCTCATCGGCACTGGCACTGCCCTGCACAGCGGACGGAGCCCACGACGATGCCGTGGGCTCTGCCGCTGCGATCTGCAGACAACACGCTGCGTCACCAGCAACTGAATCGGCGGTGCCGCGTGGGGCCTCTGGGTGGGCGCTTCCGCCAAGGGCAAAGATGACGGCGGCCGGGCTGGCAACTGCAGCCATCACTACCGGCGATTTTCGCCTGCCACTAGCTAATCTGTGCCGACCCACGGCACGCAGCTTACGAGCAAATCAAGAAATAGTCACGATCTGATAACTACGCCGCAGGTGGCGGTGACTGCGGGCCGTTTTCACATCGGCCAGCTGCTCGGATCTGGTGCAAATCGAAGTGCGGCCGCCGGGGGTAGCGGCCGTCGCTCGTCGACCGATATCGCGTCCAGCATGAGCGCGACGTAGCGACGCCAGCCGTCGCTGTCGGAATCCATCGTCCAGAGCACGCTGTGCAGCATCGCGATCATCCGCGGCAGGTCATCGGTCACCAGGTCGGCGCGGACAACGCCGGCTTGCTGACCGCGGTGAGCGAGTTCGTCGAGCGCCTCATACAGCGCAGTCGAGATGTCGGGGGTCAGTGACCCGGCTCTGCGCGCCGCGGTCAACAGGTTGTGTTCACGAGCACCCAGCGATATCGCCGCATCGACCAGCTGGGCGAGGCCGCGCAGCGGGTCGTCGGCGGCGCGTGCGGCCTCGATCGTCGGCGTGAGATCCTCGGCGATGCATTGGTCCAGCGCAGCCCGGATCAGCTCGGCCTTGGTCGGAAACCTCCGGTAGAGCGTTCGTTCACCGACTCCCGCGCGACGGGCGATCGCTTCGATGGGCGCTTCCGGCCCGAACTCGTCGTAGATCTCCCGCGCTGCCCGCAGGATCCGGTCTGCGTTCTTGAACGCGAACCTGACGATCTCGTTGCCGAGTGCGATGCCCGCCGCGCTCGACGGGTTGGGAATCATGATGTCGATCGCCAAACCCCGCGGATGCCATGGGAGCGCATCCGGCCGAACGCCGCCGATGCTCTTGATCTCCGGGAACGCGGCGCTGACGGCCCGAGCGGCGAGGACTGTCTTGACCTGCAAGCCC
>DASQRI010000519.1:0-2386 GCA_035642975.1 Mycobacterium sp. | reverse complement strand
CACTCGACGCCGGTGCGGCCGGCGTGCGGCGCCACGGCGGCCGCCGGCGGCCGCGGCCGGTGCTGCCCGGTTGCGGCTCTTGAAGCCGGCACACGATGTAGCGCACGACGGCGCCGGGATTGCGACGGTTGGTGTTCACCCGGATGGTGGCGACTTTCCGGTACAGCGGGACACGCTGCGACATCAGCGCGCGGAACTTCTCGGCCCGGTCCGGTCCGGCCAGCAACGGCCGCACGGTGTTCCCGCCAGTGCGTCGCACCCCTTCGGCGGCGGTGATCTCCAAGTAGACGACGGTGTGACCGGCAAGCGCGGCGCGCACACCGGGACTGGTCACGGCGCCACCACCGAGCGACACGACACCGTCATGCTCGGCCAGCGCCGCCCGGACCACGCCTTCCTCGATGCGACGGAACTCCGCTTCCCCGTCGGTGGCGAAGATGTCGGGGATGCGGCGCCCGGTCTGCTGTTCGATCGCGATGTCGGTGTCGAGCATCTCCACGTCGAGGGCCTTGGCCAGCCGTCGCCCGATCGTGGACTTACCGGATCCCGGCAGTCCCACCAATACCGCTTTCGGTGCCATCAGAGCTACCCGGACGCCCGGACGTCGGTGACCGGTTCCCGGTCAGCCACCGAGCGCAGGTAGGCATCGATGTTCCGGCGGGTTTCGGTCAGCGAGTCGCCGCCAAACTTCTCCAGCGCGGCACGCGCCAGCACCAGCGCCACCATGGTCTCCACCACGACGCCGGCGGCCGGGACCGCGCAGACATCGGAGCGCTGATTGATCGCGACGGCCTCCTCACCGGTGGCCATGTCCACCGTGGCCAGTGCGCGCGGCACGGTTGAGATCGGCTTCATGGCCGCCCGCACCCGCAGTGGCTGGCCGTTCGTCATGCCACCTTCCAGGCCGCCGGCCCGGTTGGTCGAGCGGACGACGCCATCGGGTCCGGGGTACATCTCGTCGTGGGCGCGGCTGCCGCGCCGGCGTGCGGTGGTGAACCCGTCGCCGATCTCGACGCCCTTGATCGCCTGGATGCCCATCACCGCCGCGGCGAGTTGGCTGTCCAGCCGGTTGTCGCCGCTGATGAACGAGCCGAGCCCGACCGGCAGACCCACCGCGACGGCTTCCACCACACCGCCCAGGGTGTCGCCGTCCTTCTTGGCGGCTTCGATCTCGGCGATCATCGACTTTTCGGCGGCCTGATCGAAGGCGCGCACCGGGCTGTCGTCGATCGCCGCCAAGTCACCAGCCTGCGGCGGCGAACCGTCGTAGGGCTGCGACTCGCCGATCGAGACGACGTGGGAGAGCACCTCGACGCCGAGGGCTTGCCGCAGGAACAGCCGGGCGACGGTACCGGCCGCCACCCTTGCGGCGGTCTCGCGGGCGGAAGCCCGCTCCAGCACCGGGCGGGCGTCGTCGAAACCGTATTTGAGCATGCCGGCGTAGTCGGCGTGACCGGGCCGCGGCCGGGTCAGCGGCGCGTTGCGCGCCACCTCGAGATCGGCCGCGTCGACCGGGTCGGCGGCCATCACGGTTTCCCACTTCGGCCATTCGGTGTTGCCGATCTCGATGGCGATCGGGCCGCCCAGCGTGACACCGTGCCGCACTCCGGCCAGCACGGTGACCTGGTCGCGCTCGAATTTCATCCGGGCGCCGCGGCCGTAGCCGAGGCGGCGGCGGGCCAGCTGGTCGGCGATGTCGTCGGAGGTGACGGTTACCCCGGCGACCATGCCCTCGACCACGGCCACCAGCGCGCGGCCGTGGGATTCACCAGCAGTGGTCCATCGCAACACGTGTCCCATCTTCCCACGACTGACGTCGCCGGAAAAAACGCCGACCCGCAGCTACCGCCGCAATGCGGTGAGCTGCCAGACACCCAGCAGGAGCATGGCCGCTGCTGCGCCGGCCAGCGCCCAGTTGCCCGGAGCGCTCAAACCCAACCAGCGGACCATGCCGCTGCCGCGGCGAGCGGCGCCAACAGGAAATTGGTCACCACAAAACTGGCCACCAGCCCCTTCGTAATCGGGCGGATCCGGTTCAGGCCGACCAGCAGGATGGGACCGAAGACCACGAACGACAGCCCGCCGACAAGGAGCACTATGCGGGACATCTGCCACCAGTGAGCCAACGGTCCGCTGAGTGCGGCGACACCCGCGCCTGCGGCCGTCCAGAAGGCGAGGTCGGCGCGGATGGATCGCCACCGTGCGGAGTCGGTTTGGCGGGGATTGGCTGAAATCGATGTGCTTGTCATGCGCACATGGTCTGGCCGAACACGCTGCCGACTCCAGTAACGGCACTGCCAGACGCTGCCAATTGGGTTACGGCAGTACCGCCAGGCTCATCGCCACGACGCTCGCCAGGCACATCGACGGGCCGTGCGGCACGGCC
>DASQRI010000518.1:0-8807 GCA_035642975.1 Mycobacterium sp. | reverse complement strand
CGCACCTTCGGCGGTCACGTGGCGGGCCAGGCGCTGGTGTCTGCGGTGCGCACCGTGGAACCTGACCACTTGGTGCACTCGCTGCACGGATACTTCATCCGGCCCGGAGATGCCAGCGCGGCCATCATTTTCATCGTCGAGCGGCTGCGTGACGGCGGCTCGTTCTGCACCCGGCGCGTCAACGCCATCCAGCACGGCGAAACGATCTTTTCCATGTCGGCGTCGTTCCAGACCGACCAGGACGGCATCCACCACCAGGACGCGATGCCGTCCGCGCCGCCACCGGACGACCTGCCCGGGCTCAAATCGATGAAGGTGTTCGACGACGCCGGGTTCCGCCAGTTCGAGGAGTGGGACATCCGCATCGTGCCGCGCGATCAGCTCGTGTTGACGCCCGGGAAGGCTTCCCAGCAACAGGTCTGGTTCCGTCACCGTGATCCGCTGCCCGACGACCCGGTGCTGCACATCTGCGCGCTGGCCTATATGAGCGACCTGACCCTGCTGGGATCGGCCCAGGTCACTCACCTCGACGAGCGTTCGCATCTGCAAGTGGCGTCGCTGGATCACGCGATGTGGTTCATGCGGGTGTTCCGGGCCGACGAGTGGCTGCTCTACGACCAGTCCTCGCCGTCGGCCTGCGGCGGCCGCGCGCTGTGCCAGGGCAAGATCTTCAACCAATACGGGGAGATGGTCGCCGCCGTCATGCAGGAGGGGCTGACCCGCTTCGCGCGCGGATACCGACCGGCGCAGCAGTGAGCGCGGTTCGCATCGGGGTGTTGGCGCTGCAGGGCGACACCCGCGAACACCTCGCGGCGCTGCGCGACGCCGGAGCCTCAGCGGTGACCGTGCGACGCTCTGCAGAGTTGGACGCCGTTGACGGGCTGGTCATTCCCGGTGGCGAGTCCACCACGATGACTCATCTGCTGCGTGAGCTCGACCTGCTGGAGCCGCTGCGTAAGCGGCTGGCCGACGGGCTGCCTGCCTACGGGGCCTGCGCGGGAATGATCCTGCTGGCCAGCGAGATCCTGGACGCCGGCGCGGCCGGTCGTGCGGCCGTGCCGTTGGGTGGCATCGATATCACTGTGCGGCGCAACGCTTTTGGACGCCAGGTCGACTCGTTCGAAGGCGATATCGCGTTCACCGGTCTCGACGAGCCGGTGCACGCGGTGTTCATCCGTGCGCCGTGGGTGGAGCGCGTCGGCGACGGAGTGCAGGTGCTGGCGCGGGCGGCCGGGCACCCGGTCGCGGTGCGGCAGGGCCCGGTGCTCGCCACGGCGTTTCACCCGGAGATGACCGGCGATCGGCGCATCCACCGGTTATTCGTCGACATCGTCAGCGGGCGGGGGTGACGGGGGTTAGGCAGCGCCCACCGGATGCCGCCGACCAAGACCCGTCCAGCGGTTCGCACCACCGTAAGTTCTACCGGCGGGAAGTAGGGCAGCAGCAGCGGCATGCGCGCCCACAGCGGCAGCATCGCCACCGCGGTGGCGGCCAGCACGCCGTAGGGCGCCCGTGCCGCCAACGGCAGTGGCGGCGTCAGCAGCAGGAACCGGGCGGCGTCCCGCGCTTCGGGCGTGCTGCGCAGCTCCGATCGGAACGCGTGCAGTCGTTGCGCCAACTCATGTTCGGTGCGTGGCGGGTCGACAACGCCAAGCCGGGTGGCGATTTCGGCCATGTCCGCGACGTATCCGTCGCGACCAGCCTGGTCCAGCGGGGCGGCTCCGTATAGCTGGTGGGCTCGCAAAAAGCTGTCGGCTTCGGCGACATGAACCCACTCCAGCAGGTGCGGATCGGTGGCGGCATACGGCCTGCCGTCGGCGGCGATTCCGTGTACCCGCCGATGGATTCCCCGGACGCGCTCAACGGCGCGCTGTGCATCGGTCGCCGAACCGAACGTCGTCTCGGCCAAAAACGTGCTGGTTCGTTGCAGCCGGCCCCACGGGTCGCCCCGATAGTTGGAGTGCTGCGCGACGCCGGACATGGCCAACGGATGCAACGACTGCAGCAGCAACGCCCGCAATCCGCCGACGAACATCGAGGCGTCGGCGTGGACCCGGCGGATCGGCCGATCTTCGGAAAACCACCGCGGCCCCGGCGTGTGGTGGATGCGTGCCCGCTGCTTCGGACCGTCGGGACCGGCGATCATCTCGAACAGGCTGCTGCCCAGTGCGTCCCGTACCGCTTGCAGCGGGCTTTGTGCCGTCACCATTTCAACGGTAGTGCAGCGTTTGGGGTGACGTGTTGCGGTGTAACAGATACCCACCACTTCGGCTCAGAAAGGTCAACGATGAAGCGAATTGTGGCCACCGCGATCGCCGTGGCCGCGCTGTTGCTCAGCAGTTGCTCTCCCTCACAGGTCCTTAACGGGGCTGAACCCAACAACCTGGCGATCACCACAACCCGGTCGTCGGTTGCGACCTGGTGTCAGACGCTCGGCACACCCGACAACAAAATCTCTGACATGCCACACGTCTGACCATGGACAGTTCTGCCAAGTTCGACGCTGCCGTCCACACCTGGCGCGACATTCCGGGCTGGTTTCAGTGGCGGCGCCACCAGGAGGAAGCCGTCGCGCATTTCCCGGACGGAAGCTGCTTCGTCGAGGTGGGGTGCTATCTCGGCCGCAGCATCTGCTCGTTGGGTGAGGTGGTGGGAGAGGCTGGCTCCGATGTGCGGATCGTCGGTGTCGACACTGCTCGCGGCAGTGGGCCGGAGGGCAGCGCCAACACCGACGCGCACGGATCCGCGGTCGCTTTTGGCGGCGGCACCTTCGCAGGGCTGTTGCACCGCAACATCATTGACTGCGGCCTGGCCGACGTCATCCAACTGGTGATCAGCGACTCTGTTGCCGCTGCCGGCCTGTTCGCTGACGGCTCGTTGGCCTGGGTGCATATCGACGCGCGCCACGACTACGACAGCGTGGTGGCCGATATCGGCGCGTGGGCGCCCAAGATCCAGCCGGGCGGCTGGTTGTCCGGAGATGACTACCATGTCGACGCGTGGCCCGGGGTGGTGCGCGCTGTCAGCGACACCCTGCCCGACGCGCGGCCGTGGGAGTCGATGCAGTGGCGGTGGATCAAACCGTGACGCCACATCTGTCACTTGAGTCACCGCGAGGATCGGTGATGGTTTTGCCCGACGACGAGCGACTTTGTGTGACGCCTGGGGATGGTGAGGCTACCGGGAGCCCGGGCAGTAGCCGGAGAATCGGCGTCTGCCGTCCACGTAGACTCGTCTCGCCAATAAACACCCAGAAGATTTGAGGTAGGACGCGCGATGAGCGGCCATTCCAAGTGGGCCACGACCAAGCACCAGAAGGCCGTCAAGGACGCGCGCCGTGGCAAGGAGTTCGCCCGGCTTATCAAGAACATCGAGGTCGCCGCCCGTACCGGCGGTGGTGACGCCGGGGGCAATCCGACGCTCTACGATGCCATCCAGAAGGCGAAGAAGACCTCGGTGCCCAACGACAACATCGAACGGGCCCGCAAGCGCGGCGCCGGCGAGGAAGCCGGCGGCGCCGACTGGCAGACCATTACCTACGAGGGCTACGGACCAAACGGCGTCGCGGTGTTGGTCGAATGCCTGACCGACAACCGCAACCGCGCGGCCAGCGAGGTGCGGGTGGCGATGACCCGCAACGGCGGCAACATGGCCGATCCGGGTTCGGTGGCCTATCTGTTCTCCCGCAAGGGCGTGGTCACGCTGGAGAAGAACGGCCTGACCGAAGACGACGTGCTGACCGCCGTGCTGGAGGCCGGTGCCGAGGACGTCAACGACCTCGGCGATAGCTTCGAGGTGATCTCCGAGCCCACTGATCTGGTGGCGGTGCGAACTGCGTTGCAGGACGCCGGGATTGACTACGAGTCGGCCGAGGCCGGGTTTCAGCCGTCGGTGAGCGTGCCGGTCGACGTCGAGGGGGCGCGCAAGGTGTTCAAGCTCGTCGACGCGCTAGAGGAAAGCGACGACGTGCAGAACGTCTACACCAACGTCGACTTATCCGACGAGGTGTTGGCCGCCCTCGACGAGGAGTGAGGCCGCACTCGACGAGGACGTCGTAGTCACATTCGACACGCCGACCGCTGGGTTCATCCTGGTCCCGCCGTCGCCTGGAAGACTGCTGCAGCATGGCAGACCGCCGCTACATCGTCACCTTCGGCTGCCCGGACCGCACCGGCATCGTCGCCGGGATCGCCGGATTCCTTGCCGCGGCTGGTGGGTGGATCGTGGAGGCGGCGTACCACACTGACCGCGAGACCGGGTGGTTTTTCACCCGCCAGGAGGTGTTGGCCGAGTCGCTGCCTTACGACGTGACCGAGCTGCAGGCCCGGTTCGCCGGTGTTGCTGCCGACCTGGCCGGCCCCGACAGCGAGTCAGATTGGCGGATCAGCGACACCGGTGTGCGCCGGCGGGTGGTGATCCTAGTGTCGCGTGAGGGCCATTGCCTGTACGACCTGCTCGGACGGGTCGCCTCGGGCGAGCTGGACGTCGACATTGGCGCGGTGATCGGTAACCACACCGATCTGGCCGACGTCACCCGCGCACATGGCATCCCCTTCCACCACGTGCCGTTTCCGGCGGGCGACGCCGAGGGCAAGGCCGCCGCGTTACGCCGGCTCGGTGAGCTGGTGGACGCCGAGCGGCCGGACGCGCTGGTGCTGGCGCGATTCATGCAGGTGCTGCCGCCGGAGTTATGCGCCGCGTGGGAGGGGCGTGCGCTGAACATCCACCACAGTTTCCTGCCGTCCTTCATTGGTGCCCGCCCTTACCACCAGGCGTCCGCGCGGGGGGTCAAACTGGTCGGCGCTACCTGCCACTACGTCACGGCCGAGTTGGACGCCGGTCCGATCATCGAGCAGGACGTGATCCGTGTCGATCACCGCGACTCGGTAGCCGACATGGTGCGCAAAGGTCGCGACATCGAGAAGGTCGTGCTGGCACGGGGACTGCGCTGGCACCTGGAGGACCGCGTGCTGCTATACGGCAACCGCACCGTCATCTTTTGACAGCGCCAGAAGGCGCGCGCGGCGGCTAGTCGTAGCCGTGGCGCATGTCCTCGACCACCCGCGGGTGTTCCAGAGTCGAGGGCTCGAGCGCGCGGGTTCGCACGTCGGCAGGGAACACCGTGGCGGCGTCGAGCACCGACTGGTTGAGAAAGCGTAGCCGCGCCGCGTTGGGCGGCATCGTGGGTCGCGGTGGCGTGTGACTGCGCCGCGCTAGCGCAAACCCCCAGTCGCCGAAGGTGGGGACATAGACGTGGTATGGCGTGACCGCATAGCCGGCGGCCTCGATCGTGGACACCGTGCGCCAGAACGCGATTGGGGTCGAATAGGGGCTGCCAGCCTGAACGACCACCAGCCCGCCCGGTGCCAGCGCACGCGAAACCAGCGTATAGAACTCGGTCGAATACAGCCGGCCCAGCACCGGCGTATCCGGGTCGGGAAGATCGACGATGACCGCGTCGAACGACCCGGAGTGCGGGCCGCGCAGCCAGGTCATCGCATCGTCGGTAACGACGTCGACGCGCGGATTGTCCAGCGAGCCGCCGTTTGCGGAACGCATTGTGGTGCGGGCTAATTCGATGACGGCCGGGTCGAGCTCCACTTGCACGATCTTCTCGACGCCGGGCTGCCGCAGCAGTTCGCGGGCAGCCAGGCCATCGCCGCCGCCCAACACCAGCACCGACCGGGCTCCCGCGCCGAGCGCGGGATAGACCAGGCTTTCGGTGTAGCGGTATTCGTCGCGGCTAGAGAACTGCAAACCGCCGTCGAGGTAGAGGCGCATGTCGTTACCACGACGGGTCACCACGATCTGCTGATACGCCGACTGTCGGTAGGCGATGATCGGGTCGGCGTAAAGCCGCTGGCGGCTGGTCGTCTCGATATCCTGCGCGCGCACCAGCAGCGTGGCCAGTAGCGCCAGCGCTGCGGCCAGCGCGCCCAGCGCCGTCATCAGCTGCCGAGCGCTAACCACTTGTCGCAGCAGGAAAATCGAGACGATCGCGGCGGCGACCAGGTTGATGATGCCGGTGGCGGCCGCGCCGCGGATCATCCCCAGCTGCGGCAGCAGCACGAACGGCCAAACCAGCCCGCCGATCAGCGCGCCCAGGTAGTCGGCGGCGGTGAGGTTGGCCAGTGTCCGGCCGGTGTCGGTGGCTGGGTCTTCGGAGGCGGTTCGCCTCTGCTGCAGCAGCGTCATCAGCAGCGGTACCTCGGCGCCGACCAGTCCGCCGATCAGCGCAGTGCCCATCGCGAGCACTAGTAAGGATCCGCCGATGAACGAGAACATCACGTACAGCGCCACCGCGGACAATCCACCGATGATGCCCAGCAGCGCTTCGACGGCGATGAAGGTGATCGCTGCCCGCCCCAGCAGCGGCTTGACCAGCAGGGCGCCCGCGCCCAGCGCGGCGATGTAGCCGGCGACGATCAGCGACGTGGCGACGATGCCGCCCCCGTTGAGGCTCGTCGACAACGTCAGCAGCGCAAGTTCGTAGATGATGCCGCACGCCGCGCATGCCGCGACCGCGGCCAGCAGCACTGCCCGCCAGCGCCCGGAAGACTCGGTGGACGATGTCATGACACCGCGGCGGCGGTCACCCCTCCCACGGCCAGCAGCATCACGGCCGTGGCGAACGCCGCCGGATGTAACTCCGGCTCGTCGACGTGTTCATGGAAGTCGCCCGGTATCACAAGGTGCAGTGTCAGCAGCGCGATCCCTTGCAGGACAACGCCGATGAGCCCGTACACCGCCACGCCGACCAGCCCCTGACCCAGCTGGCTGTAGCTGTTGGCGATCGCGGTGATGATGACGGTGGCCAGCGCGATGTACATCGCGCAGGCCAGTACGACCGCGTTGGGGCGGCGATCGACGAACACCATCTGGCGCAGCTTCCCCGGGGTGAGCACGTCGACCATGATGAAGCCGAGGACCAGGACGGCCATGCCGACCAGGAAGTACAAGACGGTGGCGACCAATCCTTTGAGGACTGGATTGAGGTCGATGGATCCCAACTCAAGCGCCAGGTACATGGCTTCTCCTTTGTGTATGTGTCGGCTGAGGTGTCATTTGGTCCCGCCTGGGCCGCCGGAGGTGCCGCCGGCGCCGCCCGATGGAGCTCCTGGGTAAAAGCCGGGACCGAGAAAGATGAACGCGCCGTGGCTGTATCCGGCGGCCAAGTCCTCGACTCGCACGCTGCAGGGATGCTCGCCGTCCGCGCCGACCGACACGATTGCGTCGTCGTAGCGCAGATACTGGGTGCCCGCGCTGGAGGCACGCGCCGCCGGGCTCTGATAGCCGGCCAGGGTGTCGGCCACCTTGGCGGGCGATCCTTCGCAGAGATACCGCGCCCCGTCTGCGTCATGGGAGTATTCGCGGTAGTGGGAAGCAATAAACGATCGGATATCCTTGTGCTGCAGCGTTATTCCGAATATCAGGCTGGTAAGTGACGCGACGACCAGCGCAATGGCCACCACGAACAGACGATTGCGGCTCATGGGCGCCACCGGCTGGCGGTGTAGACGATGGTGCCGCCTGACGCGGCGGGATACAGGTGCCACGTCTGCCAGCGCCAGCCCGCGCCATCGGGCTCGGCGGCGAGCGCGGTCAGCGCGGCGTCATCGCCGGGGAAAGTCCCACCGAGCCAACCGGTTTCATGCGCGCATCGTTCGCGCAGGCGATGCGCGAGTCGGCGGAAAGTCGGCTCGTCGTGGATGTCGGTGCGGGAGTCGAGGTAGTAGCCGGGTCCGTCGGTGTGTTGGGGCAGCTCGCCACCAAGGTCGCACGAGACCTGTTCGGAAAAGAGACAGTTGGCGTGCTCGACGGTGATGACGTGCGACGCGCCGAGGACTCCGAGCACGAGCGCGCCGCCGTCGGGGTGGGGCAGTCGGTAGCTGGCCAGCGGGCGAGGGGCGGGCGCGTTGAGCGCCAGTCCAAGTCCCGCTCCGCTGACATCGGCCGGGGATACGGCCAGCTGATGGAGCGGCACCGCCGTGGCCTACGCCGTGGCCGGCGGCGCAGGGTAGACGGTGAGCTCGCCGGTCACCACGGACTTGCCGGTGGAAACCTCCCACGGCATGTCGGGCGCCCACCGCTCGAAGGAGAGCAGCGCGGTCTCGTCGGCGTTGGCGTAGTCGACGAAGTCCATATCGCCGCCCGCCGGCAGACCCGTCGTGCCCTCGGTGGTGTATCCGGCATGACCACGTTCCGACTCCCGGTAGGTCACACCGTCGACCACGTGCTCGCCGCCGGGCTGCAGCTGAAGATCTTTGCGGCTGACCCACATCGCCAGCTTGAGCCGGCCGTCGTCGTCTTCGACGCTGAACCAGACCGGCAGTTCGCCGCCTTCCAGCAGGTGCTCCCACCACACGAACGGGCCCTCGCGGTAGGTGACCGAGCCGCGGACCACGTAGTCGATGCCGCCGTGACTGACGATCGCGCCGGGACCGAGTTGCCGCGGCCCGAATTGAGGCGCCGCCGCGGCGAACGCGAGTGGATCCTGGCGAGCGCCCCGCGGTTGTTTAGGACGCCGCAGCGCGGCGACAAAGACGACGACAGCCGCGATGAAGAGCACGGCGGCGAGCACAAGCAGTGCTGTCCCCATGCGCAACCCTTCCGCATGACCGCACCGCGGTTGATCAATAGTGCGGTTCAAAGTAACAGCTTTTGCTGCGGCTGGGCGTGGTACAGCTATCTCGATCGGCCGGCACGGCCACCGCGTGTCCTACCTACCGCAGTCGGTCCCGAAGGTTAGCGTTATCGAACAGGCGTTCGCAATTTGGGAGGCGCGGGTGATGGAGTCGACCCCGGGT
>DASQRI010000517.1:0-2580 GCA_035642975.1 Mycobacterium sp. | reverse complement strand
GCGGCGAGATCGTCGGCGAACAGCAGTGGCGTGCCCGGCGGATGTACCTCGCCGTCGAGCGTGACGATGACGCCCGGGTGGCCAGTCATGGACCAGAAGCCTAGTGGCGATGGCAAGACCGGCGAAGCCGGGCGCAGCCGGTCGCCACCAGAAGGATCGGGCGCGATGGCAACACCGGCGAAGCCGGGCGCAGCCGGTCGCCACCAAAGAGCCAGGGCCGGTCGACCCGTAGAGTTGGTGTGTGTCCGCCGTTCCCGCCCCCGAAACCGGCCCCGATGCCGGCGCGATCTGGCATTACGGCGATCCGTTAGGCGAGCAGCGCGCCGGCGAAACCGAGGCTGTGCTGGTGGATAGGTCGCATCGTGGCGTACTCACCCTGACCGGGGCCGACCGGCAGACCTGGCTGCACAGCATCTCGACCCAATACGTCAGCGAACTCCCCGACGGCGCCAGCACGCAAAACCTCAGCCTGGACGGGCAAGGCAGGGTCGAAGACCACTGGATTCAAACCGAGCTCGGCGGTGTCACCTACCTGGATACCGAGCCGTGGCGAACCGAGCCGCTGCTGGACTACCTACGCAAGATGGTGTTCTGGTCCGATGTGGCTCCTGCCCCGGCCGAACTGGCCGTGCTGTCGCTGATAGGGCCTCGGCTGGGCGAGCGACCGGTGCTCGACGCGCTCGAATTGGAGGCCTTGCCTTCCGCGATGACCGCGGCGCCCATGGCCAGTGGCGGCTTCGTGCGTCGGTTGACCGAGGCACGGCAGGGTCAGGTCGAGCTGGACGTGCTGGTCGACCGGCGCGAGTCCGCTGACTTGCAGCGTCGCTTGACGACGGCCGGGGTGCGCCTGGCCGGAGTCTGGGCCTACGAGGCCCACCGGGTGGCTGCGGTGCGGCCGCGGCTCGGTGTCGACACCGACGAGCGCACCATCCCGCACGAAGTGGGCTGGATCGGCGGTCCGGGGCAGGGAGCCGTCCACCTCGACAAAGGCTGCTATCGCGGGCAGGAAACCGTCGCGCGGGTGCACAACCTGGGCAAACCGCCGCGGATGCTGGCGTTGTTACACCTGGATGGGTCGGTGGACCGGCCCACCACCGGCGACGCGGTCGCGGCCAATGGCCGCGCGGTGGGCCGACTGGGAACCGTCGTCGAACACGTCGATCTGGGTCCCGTCGCCCTGGCGTTGCTCAAAAGGGGGGTACCCGCGGACACCGCGCTCACCACCGGCGGCGACGCCGAAGTGGCTGCCGCAATCGACGCGGACTCGCTGCCCGCAGTCGACGGGCCCGGCGCCGGGCGGGTGGCCGTGGAGCGGTTGCGGGGAACGGCGCGATGACAGCCTGCACAGGGTGCGGGGCGCAACAGCACGCGACGACCGGGCACGGTAAACTGTCGACAGGACAATAAAGACAAAACGATCGGAGCCGCCTACTTGTTGGGCCGCTCCGTTATTGCGCGAGGGGGTCCCCCCATGGGCCGCGGCCGGGCTAAGGCGAAGCAGACCAAGGTTGCTCGAGAACTCAAATACAGCTCACCGCAGACCGATTTCAATCGGCTTCAGCAGGAGCTGTCCGGGTCGGGCGACGACGATGCCGACCAGTCGGAGGGTGACGATCCGTGGAGCGACGAGCGCCGCTAGCGCCGTTCTCGGCGCGTGTCGGCGCCGAGCAGAAATCTAGAACCGTGGGTGCTGCCCGACGAGCTTGGCTCGCGGGCTTCCTTTTCCGCCCTTGGTGATCGCGCCCAGCACCCAGCAGTTCAAATGCCGGGCGGTCAAAATCGCCAGCGCGCGGTCGGTGTCCTCCGGCGCCACCACGGCGATCATGCCGACGCCCATGTTGAAGGTTTTCTCCATCTCGGCCCGCGTGACACGGCCGCGCTGGGCGATCATCGCGAAAACCGGCGCCGGCGTCCACGTGCCGCGGTCGACTTCGGCGACCAACCCGTTCGGGATGACGCGTTCGAGGTTGCCGGCCAGCCCGCCGCCGGTGACATGGCAGAACGTCCGGACCTGGGTTTCGGCGGCCAGCGCAAGACAATCCTTGGCGTAGATGATGGTCGGCTCCAGCAACTCTTCGCCCAGCGTGCGGCCGAACTCCTCGACGTAACCGGCCAGGTTTCCGCGGTCGATCTCCAGCAGGACGTTGCGGGCCAGCGAGTACCCGTTGGAATGCAGACCCGATGACCCCATCGCGATGATGACGTCCCCGGGCTTGACCCGCTCGGGCCCGAGCACGTCGTCGGCTTCGACCACGCCAACGCCGGTGGCCGAAATGTCGTAGTGGTCGGGCTCGATCAGACCGGGGTGCTCTGCGGTTTCGCCGCCGAGCAGCGCACAGCCCGCGCGCATGCACCCGTCGGCGATACCGCCGACGATCGAATTAAGCCGTTCGGGCACGATGCGGCCCAGGGCGATGTAGTCCAGCAGGAACAGCGGTTCGGCGCCACAGACGACCAGGTCGTCGACGACCATGCCGACCAGGTCGAAGCCGATGGTGTCGTGGATGTCCATCGCCTGCGCGATCGCGACCTTGGTGCCGACCCCGTCGGTGGACGTCGCGAGCAGCGGGCGGGTGTAGC
>DASQRI010000516.1:0-5838 GCA_035642975.1 Mycobacterium sp. | reverse complement strand
CCGTTGATCATCTGGCCGGCGGCATAGCACCACAGCATCGCACCGCTGATAGCTCCTAATGTGGCCTTGCTCAGCCCGAGATCTGCCTGGATGCCAGGGATCGCGAAGCCGAAGGTCTGCCTGCCGGTGTAGAAGAACAGGTAGCAGAACATCGTCGCGAGCAGCACGCGCCATTTGAGTCGAGCGAACTTCTCCTCTGACACTGCCGCGGGATCCAGAGTGGCCGTCGGCTTTTGGTAAATGCTGGACATCGTCTTCGGCCAATCTGTGGGGTGGTTACACCGTCGAGGCGGCGTCGGATTGGTGCTGGGCCACGAGGGTCGTCGCCACCCAGAAGGCGTCGTAGTTGTGCAGGTAGGCCGGCAGGCCGTAAGGCTCATCGACCAGGTCGGGCCGAGGCAGGCGACGGTTGATGATGAACGGGATCTGAAGCTCACCCAGCGCGCCGTGCGACCGCAGCGGGGCGTCCAGGCCGGTGAGGTCGTGCCACGCTGCGAACCGACCCAGTGCGGTGTCGGCCTCGGCTAGCAGGATCACGTCACCGATCCGGTCGGCGGGCAGACCGTAGATCCTGGCCGCATGCTCGCGGCGGTGACCTGCCTCGATACCGTCGAGCGTGCGCAGCTGTTCGATGACCTGATCACGGTCGGCGCCGGCAGGCAGGTAGACGCTGGCGAACGAGCCCAACGCCCCGTGGTGCGCGGTATAGGGATCGGTGATCGGCAGGATGACTCGCACACCGTCGGCGCCCTCATCACCCTTCGAGGCTGGATCCAGACCGAGGATGTTGCGCACCTCGTCCTCGACATAGAGCACCTTGGCCGTGCCGGTGTCATCTGTCTTGGCGCTCATGCCGTGGTCGGCGGTTAGCACTACGATCGCGCCCAACTCGTCGAGTTGCGCGGCGTACGAGTCGACCATCTCGTAGAACGCGTTGGCAGGCGCGGTGCCTGGCGCGTGCTTGTGCTGGACGTAGTCGGTCAGCGACAGGTACATCAGATCGGCCCCGCGCGACTTGAGGATCGCGACCCCCGCAGCCAGGGTGAACTCACTGAGGTCCGCCGAGTAGACGTCTGGGACCGGCTTGCCAACAAGCTGAAGAACGTTGTCGATGCCGTTGCCCGCAGCGGTGGCCGTATCGGCTTTCTCGGCGGAGAAGCAGACACCGGTGCGGGTGGGCGCGACGAAGTCACCGCTGCCGTCCAGGCTCGGACCCTCTTCGACCAGGCCGGCGCCGAGCAGCTGGCGCAGCTTGTCCTTGGCGGTGACTACCACAACGTTCAGGCCGGCATCGTTCGCGGCGGCGAAGACGGTCGGCGCCCGCAGGAACCGCTTGTCGTTCATCAATACTTCTTCGCCACGCTCGCTGTCATACATGTAATTGCCGCAGATGCCGTGCACAGCCGGCGGGTGGCCAGTCGCGATGGAAAGGTTGTTCGGATTGGTCAGCGCGGGCATCGCGCAGTGCGCCGGCCACGAGCTGCCCTCGCCGGCCAGCACGCTGCTCAGCCACGGCATCCGGCCGGCCTTCATCGCTTCCAGGTGATAGTCCGGTTCGCTGCCGTCGATGCAAATGACGACGATGGGTGCGTCCGCCAGGGTGTATGTCCGGTTGTTGACCGTAAAACTGGTCGACCGCACTATTTTGCGCTCCTATTGTTCGATCGGCGAGGTAACGGTTGCGTGGTAACAGTGCGCGAGATCGACGCCAGACAGAACCCCGGATTGCGTAATGGCAGCTATAGCGGGGCCGACGAACCGTCAACAACATTTAGGCAGAACGTTTTCTGATTTAACGGGGGATGAGCAATAGGTTTCGAGCGTCAAGATCCGCATCGATGAGGGCAGGGATCTTTGTCTGGGTGGACGTGCACAACCACCCAGAAACATGGAATCGGCCCAAAGAATTTCGCCGCGACCATGGCATCACCGAGCCGACAGCGACGGCTCCAGTCTGACAAAGTCGCTCGCCGTCACCACGGCCCGGTTGTGAGGGGACGTAGCTAGATCTCAATCCGTGAACCCATGACCACCGTGCGGTCGGGAGGCAGACCGAAGTAGTTGGCGGCGTCGGCGGTGATGTGGGACGTCGCGATGAACAGGTGCTTGCGCCATTGCGCCATGTTCTTTGCCGTACCCATGGTCAGTTCGATGTCGGACAGAAAATAGGAAGCGCCGTCGACGTCGATCCGGCCTTCAGTCTGCTTCTTCTTTAGAAGTCGAAGGACGCCGAGGACATCGGGCGCTTCCATGTACCCGAAGTACGCGGTGACGTGAACGATCCCGTCATCGCCATAGCCGAGGTCGTCGATTTCCGTTCGCTCCGATGCGGGTACGCGTGGGACCGGCCAGGTGTCGATCGCCATGATTATCACGTGTTTGTGGAGCACGTGATTGTGCTCGCAGTTGGCCCGCATCGCCAGGGGCGTGGTCTCTTTTCCGCGGTTGAGGAAAACCGCCGTGCCCTTGGTACGCACTAGTGGCGGCTGAGTGTGAGCCAGCCGATCGACGAACGGACGAAGCGGTCCCTCAGCTTGTGTCCGCGCTCGCGTGACAATCTCTTGTCCGCGCTGCCACGTGGATAGCACGGTGAACGCAACCACGGCGATGAGCAGCGGCAGCCATGCCCCATGGACCAGTTTCGTCAGGTTCGCCGCGAGGAACAACAGGTCCACCGTCAACAGCAATCCGGCGCCGATCACGATGAGCCATATGGGCGTATGCCACCTCTTCCGGGCGGTGTAGAAGAACAGCAGGGTGGTGATGGTGATCGTCCCGGTGACCGCCATGCCGTACGCGTAGGCGAGCGCCGCCGAGCTGCGGAAGGCGAACACCAGGATTAGCACGGCGACCATGAGTAGACCGTTGATCCACGGCACATAGATCTGGCCCACCGTCGACTCCGAGGTGTGCGTTATTCGCAGCCTCGGCAGATAGCTCAGATGAGCGGCTGCCGATGTCACCGAATACGCCCCGGTGATCACCGCCTGAGATGCGATAACCGTTGCGGCGGTTGCCAATAGCACCATGGGCAGCTGCGCCCAGTGCGGAGTGAGCAAAAAGAACGGGGCGCTGACCGCCGACTCGTCGCCGAGCACCAGAGCGCCTTGGCCGAGATAACTGAGAATGCATGCCGGCAGCACGACGAACAGCCAGGCACGGGTGATGGCCTTTCGGCCGAAATGGCCCATGTCGGCGTAGAGCGCCTCGGCGCCGGTGACCGCGAGTACAACTGCGGCGAGCGCAAAGAACGCGATTCTGGCGTGCTCGAACACAAACGTCGCCGCGTAGGTCGGCGACAACGCCTTGAGGATTTGCGGGTGGCCGAGGATGCCCTTCACGCCGCAGGCGCCGATCGAGACGAACCAGACGATCATCACCGGACCGAACAGCCGCCCGACGACGCTGCTGCCAAACCGCTGCAGCGCGAACAGGCCGATGATCACCACCGCCGTCAGCGGCACCACCAGGTCGGCCACCGACGGCGTCACCACCTCCACGCCCGAGATCGCGGACAGCACCGAGATCGCGGGGGTGATCATGCTGTCGCCGAAGAACAGCGCGGCGCCGAAGATACCCAGCGCGGCCAACCCGCCGACGGTCCGCCGTCCGCCTTGCCCGCCGTAACGCCGCAGCAGCGTGATGAGCGCCATGATGCCGCCCTCGCCGTCGTTGTCGGCCTTCATCACCAGGATGACGTAGGTCAGCGTGACGATGGTCATCACCGACCAGAAGAGCAGTGACACGACGCCGTAGACATTGTCCGGATTGAGCGGCACCGGGTGCGGGTCACTGGGGTTGAAGACGGTCGCGAGGGTGTAGATCGGACTGGTTCCGATGTCGCCGAACACGACGCCCAGCGCGCCGATGACAACGGCCAGGCGAACAGCTTGAGCGCCGCCGGCCGTGGGGCGCGATAACACAGGTTCTGACGTCGTGGGTACGGTGAGGTCCTCGTTCAGCAGCTTCACCTTGTCATCGAGCGATGGGATCCGGTAGCGGATAGATCCTAAGCTGGCCATGACCGTCCGCGCTCAGTCACAACTCCAGCGTTCACCAGTTCGTCGACGCGATCACATCCCGATGCGTTACGCATCCTGGGGCCGGGCTCGGGTGGGAGGACTCTGACGCCGTCAAGACCCGAGAACGAAACCGCTGGTAACGAGCTGGACTGAATCGGAACGAGACGTATCGAAACCGCAGCTAAGTAAGCATTTTGCCTGGTCAAGGCAGGGGTTCGAATCCCCTTAGCTCCACACCCTTAGCTCCACAGCAAAAACCCGCTCTGACCACGGTCGGAGCGGGTTTTATCGTTAGCTAGACGCGTCTCGCGACAGGCCGAATCTCCTAACTCTTCCTCTTCAGACCAACGTGGCCGGACAACTGTTCGTCACCCAGGCGCGGCTCCCTCTGTTTCTCTCCGTCTGTGTCGTCGCCCTGGGGCGTTCGGAGGTCGTGGACTGTCAATTAGTCAGGTATCGTGACTAGCGTGGTCGTCGAATGGCGTCGATGGCAACAGCTGCGACGTCACTGACGGGCACGGCGGACGCCTGCGGGACGCAGTAGGCGCAGCGCTGCGGCGACGGCGTGGCGGTCGTGTCGGCGGTGATCTGGTGCGGCGGTGGTGACGTAATGTGTGTTCCTCATGTGGCGGGTGGGCGATGGAGCCGAGAACGGTATGGACGACGCGCTGCCGGTGGATCTAGGGGTGGCGTTGTTCATCCCGTACCGGTACATGGAGGACCGGATCTTTCGGGCCATCCAGCAGGCCGGGTTCGATGATTGGACCCTGGCTCAGGTACGGGTGTTTCAACGCATCGCCGCGGATGGTTCGCGTCTCACGGACCTCGCTGATCAGGCGCAAGTGAGTAAGCAGAGCGCTGGGGTGCTGGTCGATCAACTGGAACGCTTGGGCTATGTCCGCCGGGTCCCGGACCCGACCGATGGGCGCGCCCGGTTGATCGTGATCGAGGAACGTGGCCGCCGAGCCGCCGAGGTGGCCATCGCGACATCGGCCGAGATCCTCGCGGAGTGGACGGCCTATCTGGGCACCCGCAACTTCACCTTGTTGCACCAGATCTTGGATCAACTCCGCGAGATCACCGACCCCTACGCGCACAAACCCTAGCCACGCTGCGACTCCACCCGCGGTCCCCGAGCGCTGGCGGCCACTCGGGCCGTCATCGTCGGCGGGCGTCGACTCTCTGTTGACATAGTCAATTCTATTGACTAGTTTCATGTCTAGAACATAGACCATCTAGCGCTTGGAGAAAATGCATGAAGATACTGGTTTTGGGGGCAACCGGCGCAACCGGTCAGCTAATCGTCCGCGACGCCGCGGCGAGCGGTCACCACGTGGTGGCGCTGGTTCGTGCGGAAGCGCGCGCCGATCTGCCGGGAGCCGAACTGATCGAGGGCGATGTGCGCGACGAGCGGACCCTCGCGCGCGCGTTGAACGGCTGCGATGCCGTCGTCAGCGCGCTGGGCACCGGTATGGGCTTGCGCGACGTCGACCTGCTGACCGTCGCGACCCGCGCCCTCGTCGCGGCGATGACCCGCGCCGGCGTCCGCCGTCTAATCTGCATCTCCGCGCTCGGCGTCGGCGACAGTCGCAACCACGGCGGCTTCGTCTTCGACCGGCTGTTCCAGCCGGTGCTGCTCGGCCCCGCCTACAAGGACAAGGACCGCCAAGAAGCCGCGATCCGCGCCAGTTCGCTAGACTGGGTTATCGTCCGTCCCGTCATGCTCACAAACGCCCCACCGCGTGGCCGCGTCAGGATCACCACCGACCTCGCAGGCGTGAACGGCGGTAAGATAGCGCGCTCCGATGTCGCTCAG
>DASQRI010000515.1:0-2542 GCA_035642975.1 Mycobacterium sp. | reverse complement strand
TCCGGCCCACCACACCTGACATCGGTCTGAGACCCAGCCCAAACGGTGGCACCCCGTGCGACCGCAACGGCGGAGTGTACGGCGAGAAACAGGCCCATGGGATAGGACCGGCGTCGGCCGCGGACTGAGCACCCCAGCAATTCACATCGACAAGCAGGGCGTCAGGGTGAACACGCGCCACCGTCTCGGCCAGATCGGTGACTTCGTGCACGGCGCGCCGGCCGAACACCGCGACCGACAGCTTCAGCGAAGCAACCGGGTTGGTTGCCTTCCAGTCGTCGAGCTCGATCTGCTCGATCCGCGGGTCGATCGCGTCCGTGGTAAATCCGAGCCGTTGGCCGATCTCGACACCGGTGGAAAGCGTGCGCATATGAACGGTGTGGCCGCGGCGGGACAGCTCTGACAGCAGGGCGCTGATTGGCAATAGGTGACCAAGTGCGGGCGAGGTATAGGCCAGTATCGTCGCCATCTTCTCTACGGTTGCTCACACGATTCGGTTGACCATTTGGCGCGCCTCATCGAGTCGCCCGCGAGCGTCGAGCTTCTCGCAGAGCTCGAGGTACTGCGTGGCGAGCTCGGCGTACCCCTCCGAGTCGCCTTCCACCTTCGCCAACAGCGCCCGCGAGTTCAGCCACCACAGATCCAGTGCCGGAATGCCAGGCCGACGGTCCTGCCAGTGATCAACGATTCGGTGCGCCTCAGTGAGGTCGTCAGTGGATCCCCGCTCGATGAGAAGGCCGACCAGCGCCTCACCGGCGCAACCGACGAAGACACGGGAGCCACCAGCCATGTGTAACGCAAACGTGGCATGAAGTTCATCGATCGCTTCATCAATTCGCCCGTGGCGGGCAGCGTCGATCGCCTCGTTGAGCGCCGCATCCTCCACTCGCAGCAACACTTTGCCGCAGGCCAATTGCGCGACGATGATTCCGTGGATGGCACCGAACGATTCAGCACGCCGCAACGCCTCGCGCACGTGGTCGAGCGTCTCATCAGCCTGGTCCACGCCCAGCGCCGTCGTCACGACGAAGTAGACCAGAATAGACGCGTAGCGGACGGATTGGAGCGCGTGCGCGTGCTCGAGTTCCTCTCGGAGGCGCCGTCTGCCCTGCTCGTAGCGGCCGGCGCACGTCTCGATGGCACCAAGAAGGGCGTTTGCCGAGATAAGTTCGTCTGCCGGTACGTCCGTAGATAGTGCGTGTATCGCATCGATAACCTTGAGCGCGGCATCGAATTCGCAATTTGCGAATCGAACAAATGCCACCGCATTGAGGATGATGCTCCTGGTCTCGGCATCGCATTCAATGTGGCTGACTACATCCTCGAGCTCAGACGCCAGCGTCGCGGCCTCGGGAACGCGGTTGTCGTTGACGGCGAACGAAAAGATGAGGCCGGCTGTCGCAATCGCCAGGGACGTCAGGTCACCAGTTTGCGCTGTCAAGTCACGAAACTCGCGGTAACGCTCGTCGATGTCTGCGCCACTGCCTATGTAGAGCGTCGTCGAGATCAGCATGGTGCGTGGCGCGATTCGCATGGCGATGACGTCGTCGTGGTCATCGGGCAACTCGTCTGCGATGCGTCGTGCGTTCTCCCATTGTGCGCGTGCGGCGGGAAGATCGCGCGGCCGAAGCCATTCCGCTGCGCGCAGGTGCCAGCGGCAAGACTCGGCCAGTTCGCCGGCCTCCTCGAGATGTGTGGCGATCAGCGCCGCATTCTCGTCGGCCGAAACGGGGTCGTGCGCCTCAATAGCGGCGGCCAGCCTGCGGTGGGCCTGTGCCCGCTTGGCGCTCAACTGTGATTCGTAGGCCACCGTGCGGACCAACGGGTGGCGGAACACATACTCCGCCGGTGGGGTGAACTTCACCTGATCGATCAGCTCGGCCTTGACCAACTCCTCGGTGACCAGTTCGACACCCAGGCTGCTCAGCAGCTCGGCGCTGAAACGCGAGCCGATGACCGCCGCCGCGCCCAGCGTGCGCTTGGCCGCCCTATCCAGGCGGTCGATGCGTGCACCAATCGTCGCCTGCAGAGTGGCGGGCACACTGACCTCGGGGAGGTCCGTGTAGCACACGAAGGCGCCGCGCTGTCCGCCTAATACGCCACGTTCGGTGAGGTCGCGCACCATCTCCTCGGCGAAAAAGGCGTTACCGCCAACCCGCGATACGATCGTGGCCGCCAACCGCTCGACAGACAGGTCCTGGCCCAGCACCTTACCGAGCAACTCCGCAGTTTCCGGATCACTCAGTGGTGCAAGCGCTATGGTTTGCGCACCGGACACCCGTGTCAGTGTTCCCTGGTACTCGGGGCGGTAGGTGATGAGCACCATCGACGGGGTGTGCGGGATCACCGTGAAGAAGTCGGCCAGCATCGACTCGCTGACCCCATCGATCCAATGCGCATCCTCGATGATGAAAAGCGCCGGGTCGGTGCGCGCCAGCGACGCGGTGTTGATCAGTGCGGTCAACCGGCGCCGCCGGGCATCCGGGTCAATCTGGGGCAGCGGCACATCCGCATCGGCGATGCCCAACAGGTCATCAAGCAG
>DASQRI010000514.1:0-3546 GCA_035642975.1 Mycobacterium sp. | reverse complement strand
GCGATCGCTCTGCGCTGCCAGGTCCGCATCGAGCCCTTACGGCGCGGCTACTCCGACGACGAAGCGGCGGGGCTGACCGACTTGTTCGGGCCCCGGGAACGCTGGGCCACCACCCAGCGCACCTTCCTGTGGCAGCATTGCACGGCGATGGTGCCGGCATTCGTGGGCACCAGCGAGATCACGCTGCCACTCGAGTGCACCTACGATTTCGAGGTCGCTGCCGCCAAGTACCTGCACGCGCTGCGCGACGGCGCTTTACCATTGCAATTCCTTTTCAGCGGAACCGTATTCACGGCCGGCCAGCGCGGCTTCTCTGTTCAGCAGGTGTCGTGGGACTGCGAGGACCACTACGACATGCCGGTGGCGGTGTGGCAGGACCTCATCCGGCAGCACTACCCGAACACCGGATGGGTGCGGCTGTCTCACGACACGGTCGCCGCGTTGGCCGCCTACAAGTCGGCGCGCAGCCTGTTGAGCATCGAGGACGCGGTGACCGATCTGCTCAGCGCGGCGCACCAGGAGGCGCGATGACCGCGGATTGGGACCGGGCCCGGGCCGTTGCCGACGCCGTCCTGTACGAGGGCTACCTGCTCTACCCGTACCGCGCAACGTCGAGCAGGAACCGATCACGTTGGCAGTGGGGCGTTTTGGGTCCTACGGGCGCGGCTGATGCCGGCATCGGCGAGGACGATAGCATCGCGGCGCAGTTCCTCGTCGACGGGGCGCAAGCCATCACCCTGGTGGTCCGCTTCCTGCAGCTGCAGCACCGCCGCGTCGAACGCGACGACGGCTCCGGCCGTTTCGAACCCGTCGAGGAGCTGACCACGCCGACGAGTTCGTGGCTGACCTGGGACGAAGCAATCGAGTGCGAAACATCGTTCGGCCCCTTTGCGTTCGACGATCCGGCCCAGCCGTGGTCGCTGTCGCTGACCGCCCCAACGGCAACCGACGTCGAACCGGTCGACGGCGGCCGGCTGGTCCGGACCCGCCGGAAAGTGAGCGCCGCGTTGACGGTGGGCGTCGAGCCGGACGGCGCGCTGCAACGGGTCTCGGTGCGGGTCGCAAACACCGGCGCCCCTGCCGCGGACAAGGACGACGCGATAGCGCGTTCCCTGATCGGCACCCACGTTATCGCGGAAGTCGTTGGCGGCGAATTCGTCTCGCTCCTGGAGCCGCCGCCACCCGCCGCCGACGCGGTATCCCGATGCAGCCAGCACCGCTGTTTTCCGGTGCTGGCCGGCCCGCCCGGCGCCGGGGATCTGCTGCTGATCTCGCCGATCATCCTCTACGACCACCCCGAGGTCGCCGAACAGAGCGAGACCGCGCTCTACGACTGCACCGAGATCGACGAAATCCTGACGCTGCGCGTGATGACGATGACCGACCAGGAGAAGGCACAGGCCCGGGCCACCGATCCGCTGGCCGCGCAGATCATCGACCGCTGTGACTCGATGTCACCCGAATCGATGGCCCGCTTGCACGGAGCCCTGCGGGATCCACGGGAGGGCGTCGGCCTGATCCCGGAGGTGCCCGACGGCGTGGATTGGTGGGATCCATTGGCCGACAACGCGGTACAGCCCGACCTGGACGCGGTGCTGGTGAACGGCATCCGGGTGGCGCGAGGCAGTCGAGTGCTGCTGCATCCGGCGCGCCGGGCCGACGCGCAAGACCTGTTCTTCGCGGGCAAGACGGCTCGCGTCACCACCGTGCACGAAGACGTCGACGGCAACCAGCACGTCGGCGTCGTCGTCGAGGACGATCCGGCGGCCGACCTACACGACTGGTACGGCCGCTACCTGTACTTCTCCCCCGACGAAGTTGAACCGCTCGAAACCACCACCAACGAAAGGAATTCGTCATGGCGATCGTAGGATGGGTTTTCATCGGCCTCCTGGGGTTGTTCGTTCTGAGCGGACTTGTGGTAGGGCTGATATCCCTCCCAGATGCCAGGCGGTACCTCAAGATCCGGCACATGTAGCACAGCCGGACGGTCCGATTTCCAGTGCGCATCCTGGTGGCCGGCATCGGCAACATCTTCCTCGGAGACGACGGGTTCGGTTCCGAGGTAGTCCGGCACGTCCCAGTCCAGCAGGACGGTTCGGGCGTGCGGGTCGTCGACTACGGCATCGGGGGCATGCACCTGGCCTACGACCTGCTTGACGACTGGGATGCGCTCGTCCTCGTCGACGCGGTTCCCAATCGCGGCAGCCCGGGCGCTCTGCACATCTTCGAGGCCGACCATGAATCACAGTCAGACACCCCCGCACTGGATGCGCACAGCATGGATCCCGCCGCGGTGTTCAACAGCCTCAAGGCACTTGGCGGCAGACCGCCCTACACGGTCGTCATCGGCTGCGAGGTCGGAAGCGTTGAGGAAGGCATCGGTCTTACCGACGCCGTCGCGCGCGCGGTGCCACGGGCCATCGACGCCGTTGCTGAGGTCGTCGCGGGACTGCGCTCACGATCGCCCGCGGCGTCGGCCGAAGGGCGGGGCTGAGCGATGTGTCTAGGCATACCGGGCCAAGTGGTCGAGATGCTGGACGGTTACGAGGGGCAACTCGCACTGGTCGACGTCGCCGGAAAGCAACGCAAGATCAACGTCGGCATGTTGCCGGAGGAGACGTTTGAACCCGGTGACTGGGTGATCATCCACATGGGGTTCGTCGTCGAGAAGACCGACCGGGCGGGCGCCGATCAGGCGATGGCGGGTCTCGAGTTGATGGGCCGTGGCCGCGACGATGACTGACACGCTGGTGCAATCCGAGGCCGTGCGGCAGCGGTTCACCGTGACCGGTGTCGTTCAGGGGGTGGGGTTCCGGCCGTTCGTGCACCGGCTCGCCACCGAGCTCGGGCTGACCGGATTCGTCGGCAACGATTCGGGCGCGGTCTTCCTCGAAGTGCAGGGACCTACCGCACGCATTGACGAATTCGGTCGGCGGCTGCGCGCCGAGGCACCACCGCTGTCAGCGATCAGTGCTGTCCACGTCGTGGATGTCGACGCTGACGCACAGTGCGACAGCGACTTTCGCATCGTGGAGAGCCGGCCGGTCGCCGGTGCCACCACCCCGATTCCGCCCGACATCGCCGTCTGCGCCGACTGCATCGCCGAGTTGTTCGATCCCAGCGACCGTCGTTACCGGCACCCCTTCGTGACGTGCACCAACTGCGGCCCCCGGTTCACCATCATCCGCGCCCTGCCCTACGACCGGCCGGCGACCACCATGTCGGCATTTGCGATGTGCGAGCGCTGCGCCGCCGAATACCACGACCCGGCCGACCGCCGGTTCCACGCGCAGCCGATCGCCTGCCCGGACTGCGGGCCGTCGCTGTGGTTCGCCGCGCAAGCCGAGCGGGTCACCGGAACCGATGCCGCGCTGGCGGCCACCCAGCACGCACTGGCCGCGGGCGCCGTGGTCGCGATCAGGGGCGTCGGCGGCTATCACCTGGCTTGCCGGGTCGACGAGGAAGCTCCGGTTGTGGTGCTGCGGGCCCGCAAAGCGCGGCGCGCCAAGCCGTTCGCCGTGCTGGTGCGGGACCTCGACGTTG
>DASQRI010000513.1:0-4343 GCA_035642975.1 Mycobacterium sp. | reverse complement strand
CCCAAGCTTCCGTCGTTTCACTTGGAGTCGGCGTCGATCACCGATGGGCAACCGTTGGCGACGCCGCAAATCAGCGGGATCATGGGCGCAGGCGGCGAGGACGTCAGCCCGCAGCTGTCCTGGTCGGGATTTCCCGACGAGACCCGCAGCTTCGCCGTGCACGTCTATGACCCGGACGCCCCGACGCTGTCGGGGTTCTGGCACTGGGCGGTGGCTAACCTGCCCGCCTCGGTCACCGAGTTGGCCGACGGTGCCGGCGACGGCAGCGACCTGCCGGGACACGCCTTGACGCTGGTCAACGATGCCGGTGCGCGTCGCTACATCGGCGCAGCGCCGCCCGCCGGCCACGGCCCGCACCGCTACTACGTCAGTGTGCACGCGGTCGACGTCGACAAACTTGATCTGAGTGAGGATGCCAGCCCGGCGTTTTTGGGCTTCAACCTGTTTCACCATGCGATCGCCCGGGCCGTGATCTACGGAACCTACGAACAGCGGTAGTAGCGCTAGTCGGATACCGGCGGCCGGCGGGTCGCGGATCCGACCGCGTCGGTCAACGATTCGAACCCGCCGTCACGCAGCCGCACCGCGAGGCCGTCGTGAATGTGCTTGGCCCACAAGCCTCCGCCGTAGATGAAGCCGGTGTAGCCCTGCAGCAACGACGCGCCCGCGGTGATCCGGTCCCAGGCGTCGTCGACGGTCTCGATACCGCCGACGCTGATCAACGCCAGCCGGTCGCCGACCCGGCCGTAGAGCCGTCGCAACACCTCGCCGGCCCGGCGCGCCAGTGGCGGGCCCGAGATACCGCCGTCGCCCATTTCGTCGACGCCCGGTGTGCTCAGCCCGTCGCGTGACACCGTGGTGTTGGTGGCGACGATGCCGGCCAAGCCGAGTTCGACGGCCAGGTCTGCGATGTCGTCGATATCGTTGTCGGCGAGGTCGGGTGCGATTTTCACCAGAACGGGAGTCGAGGTCACGGCCAGTACGGCGGACAGGATCGCTCGCAGTGACTCGACCGCCTGCAGATCGCGCAGCCCGGGCGTGTTCGGCGAGCTGACATTGACCACCAGGTATGCGGCTCGCGGCCCGATCAGCCGTGCGCTGGCCCGGTAGTCGTCGGCGGCGTCCTCGGGCGCAACGGCTTTGGTCTTGCCGATGTTGACGCCGATCGGTACGTCGGCCCGGTGGTCAGCCAACCGGCGCGCCAACTCGGCGGCGCCATGATTGTTGAAACCCATCCGGTTGAGCAGGGCGCGGTCTGCGGGCAGCCGGAACACACGCGGGGCCGGGTTGCCCGGCTGGGCGTGCGCGGTCACGGTGCCGACTTCGGCGTAGCCGAAACCCAGTGCGCCCCAAGCAGTCAGCCCGGTGCCGTCCTTATCGAAGCCGGCGGCCAGACCCAGCGGGCCGGGGAAGCGCACCCCGAATACCGTGCTGGCCAGCACCGGGTCGATCGGCGCCAGCCGACGGCTCAGCCGCCGCCGGACCGGCGCGGCGGAGGTGACGCCGCGCAGCCCCGCGAACACCAATCCGTGGATGCGTTCGGCCGGCACCAAAAACAGCAATCGGCGAAGAACTGCGTACGTTGCAGGACGGTCGGGCGGTCGGCTCACCGTCACGGTTCCGGCTGGTCGGGCCGGGCGCTGTCGAAACCGTTGTTTCGAGACTTCTTGCGGCGCAACAACACCCGCCGACTACCGTCGGTGTATAGTCGTACGCGAGTCAGTTCCCAGCCGCGGTACTCCGCTTCGATGGACAGTCGGGTCGACGCGCTGAGCCTGGTCACCTCGGGCGGAAGGCGCAACGGAGCCCACTCGTATTCGTCGGACATCTCGGTGTCCCATTCCGGCGGCACCGCGCCGCGCCGCGCCGCGGTCAACGCGGGTCCGCCGCATGCTCGATCACCTGGACACCCCCGCCGGCGCCGGACACCACATACAACGTGCCCGCGGCATCGTCGAAGGTCAGCGTGTTGGGTTGCCGCACGGTTGGGTACCGTACCTTTTCCAGCGGTATTCCGGTCGACAGATCGTAACCAATGACGATATTCGCCGAAGTTTGTGACACCCAGGCCAGCCGGCGAGATCCGACCAGTCCATACGGGGACTGCGCTACCGGGTAGGCCTGACGCAAGATCAGCGGGTCGACCCCGAACGCCAGCAGCTCACCGCCCCGGGTGTCGGTCACCAGCAGCCGGCCCACCGGATCGGCCACCATGGTGGTGGCGCCCTGGCCGGCGCGTAACGACTGGGCGACTTTGCCGTCGGCGCCGATCGTGGTCACCGATGTCTGCCCGCGATCCAACACCGCAACGGTATTTCCTTGTGCTGCAAGCGAATCAACATGCGCGAAAACCTTCGTCCGCTTTCCGGACGGCGCGCCCGCCGTGAGCGTGTACACCGCGCCGTCGGCCGTGCCTAACGCGACCGTGCCATCGGTGCGCCGGGCGATCGCGGTGAAATCGACGTTCTCCGCGTCGCTGACGCCGACCCGGACGGCTCGCGCGGCTGACAGATCTACCACGAAGTAGCCACCGCGGGTGGACAGGTATGCGGTGCCGCCGCCATCATCGGTCAGCCCGGTGGCCGGGCCGGGCAATTCTACGACGCGTTGCGATGTTTGCTGGGAACCGAGCAGTGTGAGCTGGGCCGCCGCCAGGGCTGGCCTTGGAGTCAAGATCGCCAATTGTGCGGTGCGGGCGTCGAAAATCGCGGCCTGCGGACGGCCATCCAACGGGCGAATGACGCCCGCCGGAGTCCTTGAGAGCGGCGGCGATTCGGCTGGCTGCGCCGGCGCGACCGCTGCCGGAGTTTGCTCTAGCGCTTTGGTCGAACACCCCGCCAGCAGTGTCACGGAAACCAGCAGGCCAACCGTCGTTAAGTGCAGTACACGTTGACCGTGTTTACGGTGTGGTGGCACAGGGTAACTCTCGGGTGTTCAGGGGGCTAGCCGGTGTCGAGGGGTTGGTCGGATTGGACTTAGATCCTAGGGAACATTGTCGGATATGGCTCGGGTCCGTCGCGGCGGCCCGATATTTACGGGGAGGTAAGGTCCCCGCATGAGCGTCGCCGAAAACGACAAACTCTCGGATCGAGAGTTTGCTATCGAGGACATGTGGCACGGGGTCTTCTCGGCCAAGATCCTGGCCAGCGGCTTTGGGCGAGTTGGTGACGGCCGCAGCTTTGCTTTCTGCATCCAAGGCCAGTGGCTGCTGGTCGAGGTGTATCGGCCCCGGCTGAGCGGTCCGGTTCCACAGCCCGAAGACGTGGTCGCCACGGTTCGGCGCAGTGTCGTCGATGTCGACATCACCGACGAGCGCAGCCTGGCCGCGGCTGTACGCGACGCGGTCGCCAACGTCGAAGCCGCCAAATAGATCCGATCGCAGGGCTGTTTCGCGTGGCTCTTTTGTGCGCCCGGTACGGTCGTCGTCGTGAATGCGGTGCCGACGATGTCGTGGTGGCAGGTTGTCGTGCTGGCCATGGTGCAGGGTCTCACCGAGTTCCTGCCGGTGTCGTCGTCGGGCCACCTGGCGATCGTGTCGCGGATCTTTTTTTCCGCGGACGCCGGTGCGTCGTTCACCGCCGTGACGCAATTGGGCACCGAACTCGCCGTGCTGGTCTACTTCGCCCGTGACATCGTCCGGATCGTCAAAGCCTGGTTCAACGGACTGGTGGTAAGCGCGCATCGCAATGCCGATTACCGGCTGGGTTGGTACGTGATCATCGGGACAATCCCGATTTGCATCCTCGGTCTGTTTTTCAAGGACGAGATCCGCTCGGGCGTCCGAAACCTGTGGGTGATTGCGACGGCGCTGGTGGTGTTCTCGGTGGTGATCGCCTTAGCCGAGTGCTTCGGGCGGCAAAGCCGGCACGTCGACCAGCTGAACTGGCGCGATGCCGTCGTCGTCGGCATCGCTCAGACGCTGGCGCTGGTGCCCGGAGTCTCCCGGTCGGGGGCCACCATCAGCGCCGGACTTTTTCTCGGTCTCGAGCGCGAGTTGGCCGCTAGGTTCGGTTTCCTGCTGGCCATCCCGGCGGTGTTCGCCTCCGGGTTGTTCTCGTTGCCCGATGCCTTCCACCCGGTGCGGGAGGGGATGAGTGCGACGGGCCCGCAGCTGCTGATGGCCACCGTGATCGCGTTCATCGTTGGCCTTGCCGCGGTGGCGTGGTTTCTGCGGTTTCTGGTGCGCCACAGTATGTACTGGTTCGTCGGTTACCGGGTGCTGGCCGGTGCAGGCGTACTGATCCTGCTGGCCGCCGGGGTGGTGAGTGCGACATGACCCCCGCCGACGACGATGCAGAGCGCAGCGATGCTGAGGAGCGGCGCAGATGAACCGCGCCGACGAC
>DASQRI010000512.1:0-21666 GCA_035642975.1 Mycobacterium sp. | reverse complement strand
AGAGGCCACTCGATCAGTGCTCGAAGAATACGGCGGTTGGCGCCAGCCAGACACGCTGACCGCGGCCGTTGAGGCTAAGGGCCAGGGCGTCCGCGTCATCGATGGCCAGCGAATTCTGCAGGCTATGTCGGATGTGTTTCTCGGGACGACACGCAAGGACGGCCGCGACTACTACGTCCGCCAGTTCCACGACATGAAGGGCACCGTCGACACCGAAGGTATGTCGCCTTCCACATTCCGTGATTACGTCAGTGCTTGTGCGGTTCTGCTGGCACGGGCGCACTCACAGAGCGCGAATGCATCGATTCTGCGGGGATACGTTGGCACCAGCAACACCGTGCACGACGCGGTCGCGGAGTGGTCGTACGGATACGCCGACAAGTCGCTCGACGACTTCCACCAACTGCGCGCGGCTGCTGCGGCTGGCGACATCGAAGTCGCCGACGATCCTGCCCGATAGCGGTCGGTGAACAATTCGCTCAAGCATGCGGTCACCGCTGCGCCCGGTACTACTCCTCGGGAACCTCGCGCTCGATCTCGTCGAGCCAGGCCCGGGCTGACATGTCCGACGGGGCGCGCCAGTCGCCGCGCGGCGACAACGAGCCGCCATATGACACCTTGGGCCCGTTCGGCAGCGCCGAGCGCTTGAACTGGCTGAACGAGTAAAACCGCTGCACGAAAACCCGCAGCCAGTGCCGAATCTCCTTGAGCGAGTAAAACGGTCGCTTGCTCTCTGGGAATCCTGGCGGCCAGTTGCCGGAGTCGGGATCACTCCAGGCATGCCACGCCATGAACGCGATCTTCGATGGCCGGAATCCGTAGCGCAGCACGTGGAACAGTGAAAAGTCTTGCAGAGCAAACGGTCCGACTTTTGCCTCGCTGCTCTGCAGCTCCTCTTCTTCGCCAGTGGGGACAAGTTCGGGGGTGATCTCGGTGTCGAGCACCGACTGCAGCACCGCGTCCACCCGTGACTCGAACTGACCGGACGAGATGACCCAGCGGATCAGGTGTTGGATCAGTGTTTTGGGCACACCGGCATTGACGTTGTAGTGCGACATCTGGTCGCCGACACCGTATGTCGACCAACCTAGCCCCAGCTCGGAAAGGTCGCCGGTGCCCAGCACGATGCCGCCGCGCTGGTTGGCCAGCCGGAACAGGTAGTCGGTACGCAGCCCGGCCTGAACATTTTCGAAGGTGACGTCGTAGAGCTTCTCGCCACGCGAGAACGGGTGATCGATCTCCTTGAGCATCAGCTTTGCGGTCTCGGTGATGTCGATCTCGGAAAACGTGACACCCAGCGCGCGGCAAAGTTCCACCGCATTGCGTTTGGTGTGCTCGCCGGTTGCGAAGCCGGGCAGCGTGAACGCCAGAATGTCGCTGCGCGGCCGGTCTTCTCGGTCCATCGCTCGCGCCGCGACGACCAGCGCGTGTGTGGAGTCCAGCCCGCCGGAGACCCCGATGACGACCTTCGGGTAGTTCAACGCCCGCAGCCGCTGTTCGAGTCCGGAGACTTGAATGTTGTACGCCTCGTAGCAGTCTAGCTGCAGCCGGTTGGGATCGGCAGGCACGAACGGGAACCGCTCGACCTTGCGCCGCAGTCCGATGTCGCCGGACGGTGGCTCCAGGCGAAACTCGATTCGCCGGAACGACTCCGTCAGGCCGCGGTGGTGGCGCCGGTTGTCGTCGAACGTCCCCATCCGAAGTCGTTCCGAGCGAAGCAACTCGGTGTCGATGTCGGCGACGCTGCGTCGCTCTCCCTTGGGGAACCGCTCGGATTGCGCGAGCAGGACACCGTTCTCCCAGATCATGGTCTGGCCGTCCCAGGCCAGGTCGGTCGTCGACTCACCCTCCCCCGCCGCGGCGTAGACATGGGCGGCGACGCAGCGCGACGACGCCGAGCGGGCGAGCAGGTTTCGGCCTTCGGCGCGGCCAATGGTGATCGGGCTGCCGGACAGGTTCGCCAACACCGTCGCGCCCGCCAGCGCGGCTTCGGCGCTGGGCGGAATCGGCACGAACATGTCCTCACAGATTTCGACGTGCAGCACGAACATGGGCAGGTCGGATGCGGCGAACAGCAGGTCCGGGCCGAACGGCGCTTCCACGCCGGCGATTCGGATAGTGCCGCTCTCGCCGTCGCCGGGTGCCATTTGACGACGCTCGTAGAACTCGCGGTAGGTGGGCAGATACGACTTGGGCACCACGCCCAGAACGACTCCGCGGTGGATGACGACAGCGGTGTTGTAGATGCGGTGTCGGTTGCGCAGCGGAGCGCCGACGACCAGCACCGGCAGCAGGTCCGTTGAAGCGGTGACCACATCCAGCAGTGCGTCCTCGACGGCGTCGAGCAACACGTCTTGCAGCAGGATGTCCTCGATGGAGTACCCGGACAGCGTCAACTCCGGGAAAACGGCGAGCGCGACGCCGTCGTCGTGGCACAGCCCGGCCATCCGCAGCACTGACGCGGCATTCGCCGCCGGGTCACCGATCGCGGCATGGTGAGTGCACGCGGCGACCCGGGCAAAGCCTTGGCTGTACGCGTTGTAGAAGTCCATTGCTCTTCCATTGTCGCCCGACCGGTGCCAATACCCCACCATCGGGTATCAACACAGCATCGGTTCCGGCGATGACTTTTCGCCTGAGTTTGGTCAGATTTGGTCTTCGGCCAGAAGATCCGCGTACTTCTGCTCGAAGTCCCAGACATTCGGGAAACCGATCATGTCGACAAAGTCACCAAAGTCACATAACGGATCGGAGACCGGCTTGCCCTGTGCCAGAGCCTGATACACGCTGGCCAGCGCGTGACTCGCGGCGAACAACCCGACGGTCGGATAGATCGCAGCGGCGAATCCCAGCTCCTGCAGCTCACTTTGGGGCAGGATTGGCGTGACACCGCCGTGCAGTTGATTGGACAGGACCGGGACGTCGAATGCGGCGCCGATCTTGCCCATCTGTTCTCTGGACTCGGGCGCCTCGATGAACAGGATGTCCGCGCCGGCGTTGGCATAGGCGTCCCCGCGTCGCAAAGCCTCGTCGAGACCCAGCGATGTCAGGGCGTCGGTGCGCGCCAGGATCAGGAAATCCGCCGACGAGCGGGCGTCGGAGGCGACTCTGATCTTGTTGACCATTTCGTGCGTCGGGACGACGTGGCGATTGGCGGTGTGGCCGCACTTCTTAGGGAACTGCTGGTCTTCGATCTGAATCACCGCGACGCCGGCTTTCTCGTAGCCGCGCACGGTGTGGGCGACGTTGAGCAGTCCGCCGTAGCCGGTGTCGCCGTCGGCGATCAGTGGCTTGTCGATGGCGTCGACGATTGCTTCGGCGCGGTTGAGCATGTCGGTGTAGGTGGCCAGGCCCGCGTCGGGTTGGCCCAGGTAGGAGGCGACGACGCCGTAGCCGGTCATGTAGATCGCCTGCGCGTCGGTACGGTCGGCCAGCTTGGCTGAGACCAGATCGAAAACGCCTGGGGCGGTGATGAACTGGCCGCTGCGCAGCATTGCCTTGATGGAGTTCTTCGTTTCGGTGTTCATGGTGGTTCCTTTCTCGAATGGTTCCTGACTCAAGATTGGCCCACTAGCTATTGATCAGTCCAATAGACTTTCTGATGTGTTTGATCAAAATAATGATTGGTTCCGCTTGATCAGTCCCGACCTCGCGATCGCCGTCGCCGTCATTGAGGAGCAGCACATGCGACGAGCCGCGGAGCGGCTGGGAGTGCCGCAGCCGACGGTCAGCGTCGTGATGCGTCGCCTGGCCGATGCGATCGGCACTCCGCTGGTGCAAGCGCGCGGGCGCGGGATCGTTGCGACCGAGGCCGGCCGCGCGTTCCTGCCGGCCGCACAAGAGGCGTTGACTCACCTCGGCGCGGCCCGACAAGACCTCCAAGAGGTCATCGATCCCGATCGAGGTCGCGTCGCGCTCGGCTTCGGCCATAGCAGCGGCCCGCGTGACGTGCCGCTGCTGCTGGACGCATTTCTGGCCGCCTATCCCGACATCTCTTTCACACTCAAGCAGGGCGGGGCGCCTGCGCTGCTCGACCAAATGCGGCGAGGGGCGCTGGACGTCGTGGTCGTCGCACCGATGCCACTCCCCGATGATTGCCTGGAATCGCTTGTCCTTGCCGAAGAACGGTTGTGCCTCGTCGTGGCAAGCGATCACCGCTTTGCCAAACGGGCATCGGTCGACTTGCAACAGGCTGCCGCCGAAAAGTTTGTGGGATTGACTCCCGAGCACGGCCTACGTCAGCTGTTCGACAACCTTTGTGAGCACGCGGGTTTCGTCCCGCGCCTCGCGTTTGAGGGCGAAGAACATGAAACGCTGCGCGGGCTTGTCAGGGCCGGCCTTGGAATCGCGGTGCTGCCCCGCGCGAAGCACACAGATCCGGCACTGGTCGAGATCACTCTGCGCGACCCCGCTGCACGCCGGCACGTCGGCGCGGTTTGGCAGAAAGACCGCCGCCTCGCCCCAGCCGCGCGGCGCTTCATCACTTTCCTCACCACATCCGGCAAGAAAGTGCTGCATGGCCGATGATGTGCACTTTCAGGAGCGGGTCATGCCATGCACGCGTTACCTGATGGCGACCGATGCTTTGGTGGGCCGCAGCATTCGTCCGCTCAGCCGAGTCGTAACCCAGCCAGGCAGCAGTCGTCCACCGATGGCCATGACCCGATTGCGCAGCCCCGGAATGGTCACCGGTCGACCGCGGTCGAGGGCGCGCAGCCCCGCGGCCACCACCGGCTCGGGAGCGGCGAGACGCCGATACACCGCGGTGTGCGAGACATCCGAACCGAGCGCATCCACGAATCCGGTACGTGTGGGTCCCGGGCACAAAGCCGTAACAGTGACCCCCGAACCCCGAGTCTCAGCCGACAAGGCCTGGCTGAACGACAGCACAAACGCCTTGGAGGCCCCGTAACCGGCTTGATACGGGGCGGGCTGGAACGCGATCGTGGACGCGACATTCAAGATGCCGCCCGTACCGCGAGCAAGCATCCCGGGGAGCACAACGTGCGAGAGTCGCATCAGCGCATCGACGTTGACCGCGACCATGTCGTGCTCTCGGCCGGGATCGGCTTCCGATAGCGGGCCGTAGGTGCCGAACCCCGCGTTGTTGACCAAGACGTCGATCGCGCGTCCGTCCAGGTGCTGCACAAGCGCATCGAGACCGGTTTTGGTGCCGAGATCGCCGACGACCAGCTCGACGTCGATGCCCGGTGCGATCTGGCGAACCCGCTGCCGCACCCCTGACAGGCGAGGTTCATCGCGCCCGGCGAGCACCAAAGGCAAGCCCCGCTTGGCGAGTTGCTCGGCGAAGATCGCTCCCAGGCCCGAACTGGCGCCCGTGATCACGGCCCACCCGGTTCCAGCGCTTCGTTCGTCCGACATCTTGAATCCTCTCCATTGATGTTTGGAGCATTAACATCCTGACCGATGTTAATGTCGTCATCGCTCAAGCGTATGTGCGCTGGGCCGTCGGGCATCCCGACTATTACCAGGTCATGTTCGGCGCTGAGACGATCAAGGCTCAACACCCCGGCCTGCTCCTGGCCGGCGCTCGGGGGTTCGACGACTTGCTGGATGCGATCACCAGCTGTCAGGAATTGGGAATGATGCGCGGCCTGGACCCTCGCGAGATCGCGGCACCGATGTGGTCGCTGGTCCACGGCATCGCGTCCCTGGCCATCAGCGGCGACCTGCACCATGTCGGTATTCAGGAAGACCCTGCGGCGCTAACCACCCGTGCGGTGGCCGACTGGTTGAAGATCGGCGAATCGCCGTGACGGATCTGCGCGGCAGCTATGACAGCGCCTGCGGAGTGACGAGGAATTTCTCCCCGGTCGCTCGCTTCACATAAGCGTTGAACGCGTCGGGCTTGAGCATGCCGGCCAGTGACACCTCCCGGGTGTAGGTACTGGCGAACGTCGTGGTGAGTTCCGCGGCCACCCGGGCTCGAAGTCGGCCAATGGTTTCGGCACCGGCGTTTTGCAGGAAGTACGTGAGCAGCCACCCGCCAATGCCCCAAGCCATGCCGAAGTTCCTGATGAGGATCGTCGGACTGGTGTCGAGTCCGCCGTAGATGTACACCTGTTTGTGGACGGTCGAGCCGTACCGCGAGTACTCCGCATTGGTCGAGCTGGCCGCTTCCTCCATGCCGTTGAGAATCTGGTGTACCAGCGTTCCTCCACCGGTGGCGTCGAACGCAATGGTCGCCGACGTCGCTTTGAGAGCCTCGGTGAGATCTGCCTCGAACGAGGGCGATGCCGAGTTGCAGACATAGACTGCCCCGAGTGATCTCAGCAGCTTCTCTTGGTCGTGCTTGCGGACGATGTTGACCAGCGGTACCTCGTCCTTGATGCAGAGCTTGACGAGCATCTGCCCAAGATTCGACGCGGCAGCCGTGTGCACCAGGGCGGAATGACCCTCGCGGCGCATGGTTTCCAGCATTCCGAGAGCCGTCAACGGATTGACGAACGACGACGCCCCGTCCTTCGCGCTGGCCCCCTCGGGCAAGACCAGACACGCGGACGCATCAACCACTCGGTACTGCGTGTACATCGCGCCGCCGGCAATCCCGACTTCTTTCCCCAGGAGGGCCTGCGCCGCTGACGACGACCCCGCGGCCACGACGGTGCCCGCACCCTCATTACCCACGGGAAGCGGTTGGTCGACTCGCGCCGTAAGGCCTCCCAACGCCCGCGCCCCCAACGATGCGGTGACGATGGGGCGCTCCGGTGTACCCGTTATGGTCGCCGTGCGCATGTCCGCGCCGGGAATGAGCACGCCCAAATCCGACGGGTTGATCGGCGACGCTTCCACACGCACTAACACCTCGTTAGCGGCGGGCGTTGGAACTGGAACGTCGCGCAACGAGAGCTCCAGCGTGCCCTGCGACGTCACCAACGATCGCAATTCCAGTGCAGTATCAGGCAAATCTGCGGTCATGGGTGGCGCCTCGTTCCTATCGTGGGATGTCCTCAAGCTTATGAACCCGCAAGGCAGCCACAGATCTTCCCGTCGGTGCGCCCACAGCTGAATCCGTACTCTCGAATGGGTGACCGCTTGCGCAGAATCCCCGGAGCTGGTCGCATTGCTGACCGGTCGCAGTGTCGCGGTGTTGACCGGCGCGGGCATTTCCACCGACTCGGGTATCCCGGACTATCGCGGGCCCGATTCGCCCCCGAGCAATCCCATGACGATTCACCAGTTCACCTCGGATCCGGTGTTCCGGCAGCGGTACTGGGCGCGCAACCATGTCGGCTGGCGGCACATGGACGACACCCTGCCGAACGCCGGTCACCGCGCGGTGGCCGCGCTCGAGCGCGACGGCGTGGCCAACGGCGTGATCACCCAGAACGTCGACCTCTTGCACACCAAGGCCGGCAGCCGAAACGTGATCAACTTGCACGGCACCTATGCGCGGGTGATCTGCCTGAGCTGCGGCGAGTCGATGAGCCGTGCGGTGCTGGCCGAACAACTCGATGCGCTCAACCCGGGCTTCACCGAACGGGTGGAGGCGATCGGCGGCCTGGCAGTGGCACCGGACGCTGATGCCGTGGTGGCCGACACCGCGTCGTTCCGGTACGTCGACTGCGCGTCGTGCGGCGGCATGCTCAAACCCAACATCGTGTATTTCGGTGAGAGCGTAGCTAAAGACATTGTCCAGCAGGCGTTTTCATTCGTCGAAGCAGCTGGCGCGCTGCTGGTTGCCGGTTCGTCGTTGACGGTGTTCTCCGGCTACCGGTTCGTCCGCCACGCCGCGGCGCTGGGCATCCCGATCGCCATCGTCAACCGCGGGACCACCCGCGGCGACGACCTGGCCGCCGTCAAGGTCGACGGCGGCTGCTCGGAGTTGCTGACGCTGCTAGGCGAAGAGCTTTCGTCCACACCGGTCCGCTGAGAGCCTCAGAACGTGCAGGGCATGCTGCGAATCCCGTGGATGAAGTTGCCAGGGACGTACACGGGTTCGCCTGCCTGGATGTCCGGCAGCTGACGCAACAGCTCGCCGAAGATCGCGCGCAGTTGCGCTCTGGCCACGTGCGCGCCCATGCAGAAATGCACCCCGCCACCGCCGAAGCCGAGATGCGGGTTGGGGCTTCGACTGAGATCTAGGCGCTCCGGATGCTCGAAGACCTCGGTGTCCCAATTCCCCGACGAATAGAACATCACCACCTTCTCCCCCGCGCGGATGGTTTGGCCGTTGAGCTCGAAATCCCTTGCGGCCGTGCGACGGAAGGTCATCACCGGGCTGGCCCAGCGAATGAACTCCTCGACCGCTCCGCCAATCCGGTTCTCGAAATCCTCCAGCAGCCAGGCGCGCTGATCGGGAAAGTCAGTGAGCGCCTTTAGCGCATGACTGGTGGTTTGCCGGGTGGTGTCGTTGCCGGCCACGGTAAGCAGCACAAAGAACGCGGCGATGTCGGAGTCGGCCAGCCGGTCACCGTCCACCTCGGCGTTCACCAGGCTGGTGAACAAGTCATCGCCGGGATGCACCCGGCGATCGGCGGCGAGCGTACCGGCGACCTGATGCACATACGTCTGCGCCTCGAACAACACCTCCAGCGGGTGGCGACCGTTGAGGTACTCGGGGTCGCCGGACGAGACCATGGCATCGGCGGCGTGCGCCAGGCGTTGCCGCTCCGACTCGGGGATGCCCACCATGTCCGACAGCGTGCGAATGGGCAGCTCCTTGGCGCAGAGGTCGACAAAATCGGCACCGCTACCTGCGGCTTTGAGCTCCTCCACGATGGTCTCGGCGTTCGCCTTGATCGAATCCTCGATCCGCCTGACCTGCCGTGGGGTGAACGCGGCGCTGGCGAGTTTGCGAAGGTAGGACTGCCGCGGCGGGTCCATGGCCAGGAAGGACTGCGACGCTTCGAGCAGTTCCACGGGAAAGTTCTCGAACATCACGCCCTTCCCGGACAAGAACACCTCGTTGTTGCGGCTGACGTCCGCGATGTCTTCGCGTCGGGTGATCGCCCAATAACCGGGGTCGTCAGGGTCGTCCATGGTGGCGTCTTCGACCGGCGGATGCCAGCTGACCGGGCGCTCGGCCCGCAGCACCGCGAACGAGCGTTCCCGGTCCTGGGCGCTCCCGGACCAAAACGCGCGGGACGACAAGTCGATCGGGTCGTAGGCGCGGGGGGTGGCGGCCGTTGCGGTCATGCGGAATCCTCCATCGGCTATGACGTCGGTCACGAAGTCTGAACGACTCCGACCATAAATCTAGACACAGTGTCTAGTCAAGATGTCGCACGTTCGGCTACGCTCTGACCAGCAGTGGGATAGGAGGTGCCATGCCGTCGGTCACCCGCAAGCCGCAAGCCAAGCGGCAGGAGCGGCGCGAGCACATCGAACGCCGGCTGCTCGACGCCACCGAACGGCTGATGCGTGACGGCGCGAGCTTCACCGAGCTCAGCGTGGACCGGTTGTCCACCGAGGCGGGGATGTCGCGGGCCAGCTTTTACATCTACTTCGAGGACAAAGGCCACCTGCTGCGCCGCCTCGCCGGCCAGGTGTTCGCGGATCTCGCCGAAAGCGCCGAACGATGGTGGAGCGTGGCCTGGCGACACGATCCCGATGACGTGCGCGCCGGGATGGCCGCCATCATCGCCAGCTACCGGCGACATCAACCGGTGCTGGTGGCGCTGAACGAGATGGCCGCCTATGACTCGTTGGTGGGTGCGACCTACCGCAATCTGCTGACCGCTATCACCGGGCGATTGACCCGCGTCATCGAAGACGGCCAGGCCGATGGCTCAATCCGCCGCGAGCTGCCGGCGGCGACCACGGCCAGTGTGCTCACCTGGATGGTCGAGCGATCCTGTCAACAAAACCTACCGACCGAACCGGCTACATATGATGCCGAGCTCGCCAGCACGCTGACCGAAATCGTCTGGGGTGCGCTTTATCTCGTGCCTATCGCGAAAAGCTAGACGGCGACCAGGTCGTCCGCATGCACCGCGGGACGGCGCAGCTCGGCGGACAGCTCCGAGGTGGAACGGCCGATCATGGTGGCCAGCTCGGCCGCGTCGTAGGCGACCACACCGCGAGCCACCAGAACGGCATCCGGGCCATTCAAGTCGACAACGTCACCGCCGTGAAAACGACCGGACAGCGCGGTTATCCCCGCGGGCAGCAGTGAACGGCGTTGGCCCACAACGGCACGCACCGCGCCGTCGTCCAGGGTCAGCGAGCCGGCGGACTCGGCGGCGTACCGCACCCAAAACCGGCGTGCCGACATCCGATTGGACCGCGCGGCGAACACCGTGCCGACCGAAGCATCGGCCAGCGCCGTCGCGGCGTCGGCCGCGGCCGCCAGCAACACCGGCACTCCGGCGTCGGCGGCCAGCAGCGCTGACGACACCTTCGACGCCATGCCGCCAGTGCCCAGGTGGCTGCTTTGCCCGGCGACCACACCGTCGAGGTCGTCGGGGGCGGAAACCTCTGCGATGAAGCGTGTTTCGGTGACTTTGCGCGGATCGGAGTCGTACAGCCCGTCGATGTCGCTCAGCAGCACCAGCGCGTCAGCGCCGACCAGGTGCGCCACCATCGCCGAAAGGCGGTCGTTGTCGCCGAACCGAATTTCGTTGGTGGCCACCGTGTCGTTCTCGTTGACGATCGCCACCGCGTGCAGCGCCCGCAGCCGATCAAGGGTGCGCTGAGCGTTGGTGTGCTGCACCCGCATCGAAACATCATGCGCGGTCAGCAACACCTGTCCGACGCTGCGCTGGTAGCGACCAAATGCGGTGCTCCACGCGTTGACCAGCGCGACCTGCCCGACACTGGCCGCGGCCTGCTTGGTGGCCAGGTCTGTCGGCCGCTTGTTCAGTCGCAGCGGCTCGATGCCGGCAGCAATGGCCCCGGACGAGACGATGACGACGTCGGAGCCCGCTTTCATCCGCGCCTCGATGGCATCGGCGAGCCCGGCCAGCCGGGTGGCATCGAACATGCCGGTCGCTGTCGTCAATGCGGTGGTGCCGACTTTGACCACGACGCTTCGCGCCGTGCGGATGGCCTCGCGCGCATTGCTCACGCGCCGCTCCTCCCCGTCGCTTCGCTCTGCATCGTCGCCGGCGCGGCTCGTCACGAGCCGCTTCTCTTGCTTTGGCGCCGCTCCTCCTCATCGCTGCGCTCTGCATCGTCGCCGGCGCGGCGTCGCCGCCTGGCCGCCTTACGTTCATCGGCGCCGACGCGGTCAGTGCTTTCCAGACGCGCGTCGGTACCGCGTCGCGACATCGTGGAGTCGACGCCCGACGGCGTCTGCGGCTCCCAGTCGAACGTGACCTCGCCGATGGTGACCGCGCATCCCGGCCGCGCGCCCAGCCGGACCAGTTCGTCTTCGACGCCGAGGCGGGCCAGCCGGTCGCCGAGGTAGCCGACCGCTTCGTCGTTGTCGAACGCTGTCTGGGCAATCCAGCGTTCCGGCCGCCGGCCGCGGACCACGAACCCGCCCTGCCCGTCGGATTCCACCGTGAAACCGGATTCGTCGATCGGGACCGGGCGGATAACCGGCCGTCGCGGCACCAGCACGGGCTGGGCGGCCTGATACTCCGAAACCATGTCGGCGAGGCCAAATATCAACGGCTGCAGCCCAATATGCGCGACCGTCGACACCATGAACACCGGCCAGCCGCGCGCCGCGACGTCGTCGCGAACGAACTCGGCCAGTTCGCGGGCCTCCGGCACGTCGATCTTGTTGAGCACCACCGCCCTTGGCCGCTCGACCAGGTCGACGAGGATCGAATCTCCTTGCAGCGTCGGTGTGTACGCGGCCAGCTCGGCTTCCAGCGCGTCGATGTCGGAGATCGGGTCGCGGCCGGGCTCAGCGGTGGCACAGTCGACGACGTGCACCAGCACGGCGCAACGCTCGATGTGGCGCAGGAAGTCCAGACCCAGACCACGGCCTTGTGAGGCGCCCGGAATCAGGCCCGGCACGTCGGCGACAGTGAAAGTCCGCTCCCCCGCCGACACCACACCGAGGTTGGGGGCCAACGTGGTGAACGGGTAGTCGGCGATCTTCGGTTTGGCCGCCGAGATCGCGGACACCAACGACGATTTGCCTGCCGACGGAAACCCGATCAACCCCACATCGGCGACGGTCTTGAGTTCGAGGGTGAGGTCGCGGGCTTCGCCCTTCTCACCGAGCAGCGCGAAACCCGGCGCCTTGCGGGCCCGCGACGCCAGCGCGGCGTTGCCCAGCCCGCCGCGCCCCCCGGCGGCAGCTTCGAAACGGGTGCCCGCGCCGACCAGGTCGGCGAGCAACCGGCCGGCCTCATCAAGCACCACGGTCCCATCCGGGACCTTGATTTCCAGATCGGCGCCGGCGGCGCCGTCGCGGTTGCCGCCCATGCCCTGTTTGCCCGACCCGGCGTCGACATGCGGACGGAAGTGGAAGTCGAGCAGAGTGTGTACTTGCGGGTCGACGACCAACACAATGCTGCCGCCGCGCCCGCCATTGCCGCCGTCGGGCCCGCCAAGCGGCTTGAATTTCTCGCGATGGACCGAGGCGCAGCCGTTACCGCCGGCGCCTGCCCGGGTGTGGATGACGACGCGGTCGACAAACCGGGGCATCGGGGTTCCTCTTACTCGTCAGGCGTGAAACCACGCCTGACGCGCTCAGTCGGTCGAAGGCGCGTCGGGGACGATGCTGACCGTCTTGCGTCCGCGCTTGACGCCGAACTGGACGGCGCCGGCGGCCTTGGCGAACAAGGTGTCATCGCCGCCGCGGCCAACATCGACGCCCGGGTGAAAGTGCGTACCACGCTGGCGGACCAGGATTTCGCCGGCCTTGACGATCTGACCGCCGAACCGCTTGACGCCCAGGCGCTGCGAATTGGAATCCCGACCGTTGCGTGAGCTGGAAGCGCCCTTCTTGTGTGCCATGTCTCGTCGCCTTCGCTACTTGATGCCAGTGACCTTCAGGACCGTCAACTGCTGACGGTGACCCTGACGCTTGTGGTAGCCGGTCTTGTTCTTGAACTTGTGGATGCGGATCTTGGGGCCTTTGGTGTGCTCGAGCACCTCACCGGTCACCGCGACCTTGGCCAGCGCGGCCGCATCGGAGGTGACGGTGGCGCCATCGACGACCAGCGCGACCGGCAGCGACACCTTGGCGCCGGGCTCGGAGTCGAGCTTTTCGACCTTGACGACGTCTCCGACCGCAACTTTGTACTGCTTGCCGCCGGTCTTGACGATTGCGTAGGTCGCCATGGTTTCGTCTACCTCTTTTTCTGATTCTGCTGGTTCTTGCAGGTCTAGCGGGCGCCACGCGACCAGGGATGCGCGGGGCTGGTCTGGGAGTGTCGACCAAAACCCGGTCAGCGGGCCTGGCGACAACTGGTCAAGGGTACGTGACCAGCGGCTAAAGGGTCAAACCGGCCAGTCAGTCCGCCCTGCGACGACGCGGTCCGCGCAGCGGAGTGCCGAGGAGCAGGGCCATTAGCTTCAGTGGGTCGGCGGCCCAGCCGGCCGGGCCGCGGCCCGACGGCGACGGGGTGGCCCGCCGGCTGCCGCCGTGACGACGGAGACGTGCGGCTCGTCCGCGGTATGCGCGGGCGAATCGGAGTCGTCTTCGTCGTCGAGGTCCTCATCGTCCAGGTCGTCATCGTCATCGTCGTCTTCGTCATCGTCTTCATCGACTTCGTCGTCATCGTCTTCGTCGTCGAGGTCATCGTCTTCGTCGTCGAGGTCATCGTCTTCGTCGTCGAGGTCGACTTCTTCGTCGGTGTCCTCGTCTTCGTCGGTCTCGTCGTCTTCGTCGGTCTCGTCCTCGAAGTCGCCATCCTCCAGGTCTTCTTCCGCGACCTCACGCGCGACCTGCTGCTGGATCTGGGCGTCAGTCTCGGCGTCTTCGCCGTCCTGTTCGCCGACCGCCAGGTCCACGTCCTCGGTGTGCTCGGAGTCCTCGGCGTCGTCGTCATGGCGACCGTTGGCCGCGGCCATCGCCTTGAACATCGGATGCTCGCCGGGTGCGTGGGCGGGCACGGTTGCTACCGGCTGCTCGTCGGCCTTGCCCTTCTTGGAGCGCCGGCCGCGCCTGCCGCCCGAGCTCGAGTCGGATTTCCGACCGCCGGCCGGCGCGGAGTCGACGGGATCGGCGTGCAGCATGATTCCGCGGCCACTGCAGTGCGGACATGTCGTCGAGAAGGCCTCGATCAACCCGGTGCCCAGCCGCTTGCGAGTCAGCTGCACCAGCCCCAACGAGGTCACTTCAGACACCTGATGGCGGGTCCGGTCGCGGGCCAGCGCCTCCGTCATCCGACGCAACACCAGGTCACGGTTGGACTCGAGCACCATGTCGATGAAGTCGATGACGACAATCCCGCCGATGTCGCGCAGCCGCAGCTGGCGCACAATTTCCTCGGCCGCCTCGAGGTTGTTCTTGGTGACGGTCTGCTCGAGGTTGCCACCGGACCCGGTGAACTTCCCGGTATTGACGTCGACGACCGTCATCGCCTCGGTGCGATCGATGACCAGGGTGCCACCCGAGGGCAGCCAGACCTTGCGGTCCATCGCCTTGGCCAGTTGCTCGTCGATGCGGTGCACCGCGAAGACGTCTGGGCCCGCTTGCCCCTCCGAAAGCTCGGCGGCCGCATACTTCGTCAGTTTCGAAACGAGCTCGGGTGCAACCGAATTCACATACTCGTTGATGGTGGTCCAGGCTTCGTCGCCGGACACGATCAGCTGACCGAAGTCCTCGTTGAACAGGTCGCGAATGACTTTGACCAGGACATCGGGCTCTTCGTAGAGCGCCACCGCAGCGCCGGCCGCCTTCTCTTTGGTCTCCTGCGCCTGGGCGGCGATCTGCGTCCATCGTTCCTGCAGCCGGTTGACGTCAGCGCGGATGTCGTCTTCTTTGACCCCTTCGGAAGCTGTCCGGATGATGACCCCGGCGTCGGCCGGCACGACTTCGCGCAGTATCTCCTTGAGCCGTTGGCGTTCGGTGTCAGGCAGCTTGCGGCTGATGCCGGTCGACGATGCACCCGGCACGTACACCAGGTAGCGACCGGCCAGCGACACCTGAGTGGTCAGCCGGGCGCCCTTGTGTCCGACCGGGTCCTTGCTGACCTGCACCACGATGTAGTCACCGGGCTTGAGGGCCTGCTCGATCTTGCGGTTGGACCCGCCCAAGCCAGCGGCCTCCCAGTTCACCTCACCGGCGTAGAGCACACCGTTGCGGCCGCGGCCGATGTCGACGAAGGCCGCCTCCATTGAGGGCAACACGTTCTGCACGATGCCCAGATAGATGTTGCCCACCAGGGAAGCGGATGCGGCCGAGGTGACGAAGTGCTCGACGACGATGCCGTCCTCGAGCACGGCGATCTGGGTGTAGCGGCTGCCCGGATGCGGTGGTTCGGTGCGGACCTTGTCGCGGACCACCATCACCCGCTCGACCGCTTCGCGGCGGGCCAGGAACTCGGCTTCGGTCAGGACGGGCGGCCGGCGCCGTCCGGCGTCGCGCCCATCGCGGCGGCGCTGCCGTTTGGCCTCCAGTCGGGTCGAGCCGTCGATGCCCTGGATCTCGGCGTTGCCGGAGCCCTTAACGCTGCCGGACTTGGCGTTGGCCCGGGGTGCCCGCTCGTGCACCACGGTGTTGGGTGGGTCGTCCGGTGACGGGTTGTCGTCGTTGTCATCGCCGGAGCCCGACTTACGACGTCGACGGCGACGGCGACGTTTGGTGGCGCCCTCGCCGGAGTCGTTGTCATCGTCGGCGGAATCGGAGTCGTCTTCGGAATCGTCGTCGGCGTTATCAGTCGGCGCAGTGTCCGACTTGTCCGATTTGCCGCCGTCGTCGCCGGCCTCGCCGTCCTTGTCGGCTCCGTTCTGCTCGCCTCGGCCGCGGCCCCGTCCGCGACGCCCGCGGCGACGACGTCGGTTGGCCGGACGGTCGCCCTGCTCGTCATCGCCGTCGAAGTCGTCGTCGTCGTCAGAATCAGAATCCGCGGAGTCATCGCTGTCGTCGGGTTCGGGTTCGACGGCTCTTGCCACCGGCTGCGGCGCGACGAACAGCGGCATGTACTCGGGGCGCTCAACCGCCGTCTCCAGCATCAGCCGCGACTCGGGTTCGTCCGCCTCAGCGGCCCCGCCCGTCTCGGCGGCAGCGACCGGCGCCGCGCCAGCGGCCGGCGCGCTCGCCAGCAGGTCGCGCACGCGAACCGCATCGACACGGTCCACGGTGGAATGAGCGCTGCGGACCCGCCCGTCGAGCTCGGTCAGCGCGTCGAGCACCTGCCTGCTGGTCGTGCCCAGCACCCGGGCCAGGGAATGGACCCTCAGCCGATCAGGTAGGTCCTCGTGCGGCGACGAGTCTTCTGGAACCTCTGAGGATGGGTCACCGTGTATCACGTATTCTCCTCTAGCCCCCGGGCGCGTCCTTTCGACGCGGCCACGCGAGGGCTTCGCTATGTGCCCGGGTCACTTGCTCCCGGACTTGTGATGGTCTCGCCCCGAGCAGTTCGAATCGAACCCACTCGGTGCCGGTCTGAATGATGGCTGGACGGTCGGCGCCGCATCGCGAGTCGCGGTGGTCGCGCTTGTCGAAGTCTTCATTCGGGCGTCGGAAGCCGGTCCGGCGACGTTCACCCGCCACTCAGTATCCCATACCGTCGTGTCGACTTGGACCAAGTGCGCCGACCCCCTTCTGGACGACGTTGCCGGCGAGCTAGGCCTTGGCGAACCAGAGCGCGATCTCGCGCCCGGCGGACCCCGTGGAGTCGGAACCGTGCACCAGGTTGAACTGCGTTTCCAGGCCGAAGTCGCCGCGGATGGTGCCGGGCGCGGCCATCTCAACCGGGTCCGTCGCGCCGGCGAGTTGCCGCACCGCAGCCACCGCCCGTGGGCCTTCCACGATGGCCGCCACCAGCGGCCCCGACGTGATGAACTCCAGCAGGGACCCGAAAAAAGGCTTGCCGTCGTGCTCGGCGTAGTGCTGGCGGGCCAGCTCCTCGCTGACGATCCGCATCTCCAGCGCGGCGACGGTGAGTCCTTTGCGCTCAATGCGGCTGATGATCTCGCCCACCAGGCGTCGCTCGACCCCGTCGGGCTTGATCAACAGCAGGGTCCGTTCAGGCATTGTCGCCGTTCCTCTTCATCGCTGCGCTCTGCATCGTCACCGGCTCGGTACGGCGGTTGTCACGGCGCACAGCGTACCGAACCAGCCAGGCACCCCGACGACAGCGGATCAGTCCGGCGGCGCTTCTTGGCCTGGGAGCAGCCCGTATTTCTCCCGGCGGCGAACCTCAGACCGGACGTAGGCGATCAGTGCCCAGACCGCGCCGAACAGCAAGCCGATGAAACCCACCCCCGGGTAGACCAGGAAACCTGCGATCGGTATCAACTGCACCGCCAAGTCGGCCCAGATGGCCCACGGGCGGCCCTGCAGCCCGGCGAGCACGACCAGGAGCGCTGCCAATCCCAGCAGATATCCCAGGGCGCCCGGCGTCAGCCCGCCGCCGACCGCGCTGACGACCGGTAGCGCCAGCAGCACCACGATCGCCTCCAGGATCAGCGTGCCGGCCGTGACGCCCCGGAAGCTTTTCCACGGGTCCGGTCTCGGCGGCCCGGATTCTGGCGTGCTCACGCCGGATCACGCCCGAACAACGTGCGGGCGGCGCCGGCGGTGACCACCGAACCGGTGACGACGATGCCGGTTCCGGAGAACGCGTCGTCGTCGGCGCCGGCGTCGTCGACCAGCGCGGTCGCGGTGTCGATGGCGTCGCGCAGGTTCTCGGCGGTGATCACTCGGTCGGGTCCGAACCACTGCTCCGCGGCCAGCGCCAGCGACTCGACGTCCAGGGCTCGCGGCGATCCGTTGTGAGTGACCACGATTCGATCGAACACCGGCTCCAGCGCGGCGAGGATGCCGCCGACGTCCTTGTCGGCCAACACGCTGACCACGCCGACCAAGAACCGGAAGTCGAACTCTTCGGCCAACGTCTGGGCCAGCGCCGCAGCGCCGGCAGGGTTGTGTGCGGCGTCGATGAAAACAGTTGGCGCACTGTGCATCCGCTCCAGCCGGCCGGGACTGGCGGCAGCGGCGAATCCGGCCCGAACGGCGTCGATGTCAAGTTGGCGCTGCGCCCCGGCGCCGAAAAACGCCTCGACCGCCGCTAGCGCCACTGCCGCGTTGTGGGCCTGATGTTCCCCGTGCAGCGGCAGATACACCTCGGAGTACACCCCGCCGAGGCCCTGCAGTTGCAGCACCTGGCCGCCGATGGCGACCTGACGGTCCAACACCGCGAACTCCGAGTCCTCGCGGGCGACCGCGGCATCGGCGCGCACGGTCTGCGCCAGCACCACCTCCATCGCCTCAGGTACCTGGCGGCCGATGACCGCCACGGTGTCGGGAGCACCCTCGTCGGCTTTGTGAATGATCCCGGCCTTCTCACCGGCGATCCCGGCGATGTCCTCGCCGAGGTATTCGACGTGGTCGATGCTGATCGGGGTGATGACCGCGACGGGCGCGTCGATCACGTTGGTGGCGTCCCACCGACCGCCCAGGCCCACCTCGATGACCGCGACCTCGACGGGGGCATCGGCGAACGCCGCGTATGCCATTGCGGTGAGGACCTCGAACTTGCTCATCGCCGGGCCGCCGTTGTCTTGCGACTGCCGATCGACCATCTGCACGAACGGCTCGAGTTCGGCGTAGGTCGCCACGTATCTGGCCGGGCTGATGGGCTTTCCGTCGATCGCGATCCGCTCGACCGCCGACTGCAGATGCGGGCTGGTCGTGCGTCCGGTTCGTCGCTGCAGTGCCATCAGCAGTGCGTCGACCATCCGCGCCACCGATGTTTTGCCGTTGGTGCCGGCGATGTGGATCGATGGGTAGCCGCGTTGCGGTGAGCCCAATAGGTCCATCAGCGCGGCGATTCGGTCCAGGCTGGGTTCGATCTTGGTTTCCGGCCAGCGCTGATCGAGCAGATGCTCGACCTGCAGCAGGGCCGCGATCTCATCGGGCGTCGGGACTTCGCCGATGGGTCCTTCGTCGTCCGGCGCCAACGTCACTGCAGCCCGGCCAACCTGGCCGTTATCCGGTCGGCTTCCTCGCGCGCGACCCGCTGACGCTCTCGCTGCTTGTCGACGACCGCCTCCGGCGCCTTGGCCATGAAGTCCGCGTTGCCCAATTTGGCTGTGGTCGAAGCCAATTCCTTCTGCGCGGCGGCCAGATCCTTCTCCAGTCGACGGCGCTCGGCGGCCACGTCGATAGTGCCCGAGGTGTCCAGTTCGACGACCACGATGCCACCCTTCAGCCCGACCTCCAGCGATGCCGACGCGCTGAAATCCGGTCTGGCCTCAGTCAACCAGGCCAGCGAGGTGATCGCGCCCAGCTGAGTGTTCAGGTCGGCGGTGTCGATGCCCGTGAGCCGGGCAGAAACCTTCTGCCGGTCGGCCAGGCCCTGGTCGCTCCGGAACCGGCGGATTTCGGTCACCAGCCTCTGCATATCGGCGATCCGTCGCGCGGCAACAGTGTTGACATCGATCCCGGAGGACTCCGGCCAGTCGGCGATCACCAGCGACTCCCCGGAAGTCAACGCCTGCCAGAGCGCCTCGCTGACGAACGGAATCACTGGGTGCAGCAACCGCAGCAAGGTATCCAGCACGCGTGCCAGCACGGCGGTGGTGTGCGAGAGGCCGTCGGCGACCTGCGTCTTGGCGAGTTCGACGTACCAGTCGCAGAATTCGTCCCAGGTGAAGTGATACAGCGATTCGCAGGCTCGGCTGAACTCATACCCGTCGAAGGCCGAATCGACTTCGGCGCGAACCTCTTCCAGCCGCCCCAGGATCCAGCGGTCGGCGTCGGTCAGTTCGTCGTGCTCGGGCAACGGGCCCAAAGCCGCGCCGTTGAGCAACGCGAACCGGGTCGCGTTGAACAGCTTGGTGACGAAATTGCGCGACGCCCGGACGTGGTCCTCCCCGACGCTGAGATCGCCGCCCGGACTGGCGCCGCGGGCCAGCGTGAAGCGCAAAGCGTCGGCGCCGTAGACGTCCAGCCAGTCCAGCGGATCGATGACGTTGCCCTTGGACTTGCTCATCTTTCGGCCCGACTCGTCACGGATCAGCCCGTGCAGGAAGACATCGGTAAACGGCACCTGCGGGCCCCGGCGACCATGCAGGGTGATGGCATCGTCGCCGCCGACGAAGGTGCCGAACATCATCATCCGGGCCACCCAGAAGAACAGGATGTCGTAGCCGGTCACCAGAACACTTGTCGGATAGAACTTTTCCAGCTCCGGTGTCTGGTCGGGCCAGCCCAGGGTGGAGAACGGCCACAACGCCGACGAGAACCAGGTGTCCAGGACGTCGGGATCCTGCTCCCAGCCTTCGGGCGGTGTCTCGTCTGGCCCCACGCACACCTGCTGGCCGTCCGGCCCGTACCAGATCGGGATGCGGTGGCCCCACCACAGCTGCCGCGAGATGCACCAGTCGTGCATGTCGTCGACCCAGGCGAACCACCGCGGTTCCAGGCTGGCGGGGTGAATAACGGTGTCGCCGTTGCGGACCGCATCGCCGGCGGCCTTGGCCAGCGATTCCACTCGGACCCACCACTGCAGCGACAGCCGCGGCTCGATCGGCTCACCGCTGCGCTCGGAGTGTCCGACGCTGTGCAGGTAAGGCCGTTTCTCCTCGACGATCCGGCCCTGCGCGGCCAGGGCTTCGCGCACCGCGACCCGGGCCTCGAAGCGGTCCATGCCGTCGAATTGCGTTCCGGTATCGGTGATGCGACCTTTGGTGTCCATGATCGATGGCATCGGCAGCTGATGACGCAGCCCGATCTCGAAGTCATTCGGGTCGTGGGCGGGGGTGACTTTGACTGCGCCGGTGCCGAATTCAGGGTCGACGTGATCATCGGCGACGACGACGAGCCGCCGGTCCAGGAACGGGTGCGGCAACGTGGTGCCGACCAGCTCCCGGTAGCGTTCGTCGTCGGGATGCACCGCAATCGCCGTGTCGCCCAACATCGTCTCCACCCGGGTGGTGGCCACCACGATGTGCGGCTCGGACTCGTCGAGCGACCCGTAGCGGAATGACACCAGCTCGCCTTCGACATCCTCGTAGCGGACCTCGAGATCCGATATCGCCGTTTCGAGCACGGGTGACCAGTTCACCAACCGCTCGGCTTGATAGATCAGGCCGGCGTCATAGAGCCGTTTGAAAATCGTGCGCACCGAGCGCGACAGACCGTCATCCATGGTGAACCGCTCGCGGCCCCAGTCCACGCCGTCGCCCAGCCGTCGCATCTGACCGCCGATGGCCCCGCCGGACTCACGCTTCCAATCCCACACCTTGTCGACGAACAGCTCGCGGCCGAAGTCCTCTTTGGTCTTGCCGTCCACGGCGAGCTGGCTTTCGACGACGCTCTGGGTGGCGATACCCGCATGGTCCATGCCCGGCTGCCATAGCACCTCGTAGCCCTGCATGCGCTTACGACGGGTCAGGGCGTCCATCATGGTGTGCTCGAGCGCATGGCCCATGTGCAGGCTGCCGTTGACGTTGGGCGGCGGCAGCACGATCGAGTAGCCCGGTTTCGCGCTGGCGGGATCGGCGGTGAAATAGCCCGCGTCCAGCCAGCGCTGATAGATCGCGTCTTCGAACGCGCCTGGATCCCACGCCTTGGGCAGGTCGTCTGCCCGCGGGTCAGCGGCGCGTTCTGGGCTTGCGGTCACGCGT
>DASQRI010000511.1:0-7357 GCA_035642975.1 Mycobacterium sp. | reverse complement strand
TTCGGATGATGTCGCTCGCGGGTCGATGGCGTCGCCACGGCATTGCTGTCGACTTCGCCGCATTGGCCGCCGAGCCCACGATCGAGGCGTGGGCGGTGCTCGTCTCCGCGGGCCGGCGCGACGATCAGGGACCTGCGGATGTGCAAGCCGTTGTAGCGTCGGCCGGCACGTCCGACGACGCGTTCCCGCTCGCTCCGATGCAGCACGCCATGTGGGTTGGACGCCATGACAATCAGCCGCTCGGCGGTGTGGCGGGACATCTGTATGTCGAGTTCGACGGCAGGGGAATCGATCCCGACCGGTTGAGCGAGGCAGCTGCCGAATTGGCGATGCGGCATCCGATGCTGCGGGTCCGGTTTTTGTCCGATGGGACCCAGCAGATCGATCCGGTTCAGGGACGCGCGCACTTCCCGATCACGATTCATGATTTCCGGGACCTCGCGCAGGAGGTCGTCGATCAGCGGCTCGCCATGCTCCGCGGAGTCAAGTCGCATCAGCAGCTTGACGGTCAAGTGTTCGAGCTGACGCTCTCCTTGCTGCCCGGCGAAAACTCGCGCCTGCATGTCGATTTGGACATGGAAGCCGCCGACGCGATGAGCTATCGCACCCTGATGGCCGACTTGGCGATGCTGTATCACGGTCGACAACTTCCGGAATTGCGCTACAGCTTCCGGGAATACCGTCAGGAGATTGCGCGGAGAGAGGCCGGCCCGCAGCCCGCCCGTGACGCCGACCGGGACTGGTGGGCGCAGTGTATTCCCGAACTCCCCGACCCGCCCAGGCTGCCATATGCGAGCCTAAAACACCTTTCTTGCAACAGCACTCGGCGTTGGCAATGGTTAGATCCCGGCACCCGAGACGCGTTATTCGACAACGCCCGGTCCCGCGGTGTCACCCCCGCGATGATGTTCGCGGCGGCGTTCGCCCACACACTGGCGTGCTGGTCGAGCAGCTCGCGATTCCTGCTGAACGTGCCGTTGTTTGGCCGCGAGACCCTGCATCCCGACGTGGACAGCCTGGTCGGCGACTTCACCTCGTCGCTGCTGCTCGACATTGACCTGACCGACAACACCGATGCGGCGTCGCGGGCCCACGCTGTGCAGGGCGCCATGCGGACCGCCGCAGCGCACTCCCGCTATCCCGGGCTGTCCGTGCTGCGCGACCTTGGCCGGTTCCGCGGCGCCCCGGTCCTGGCACCGGTTGTGTTCACCAGCGCGCTTGGGCTCGGCGAGCTGTTTTGCGCCGACGTCGCCGAGGCGTTCGGCAAACCCGGTTGGATCATTTCGCAGGGCCCGCAGGTTTCGTTGGACGCTCAGGTCACCGAATTCGACGGTGGCGTCCTGGTGAACTGGGATGTCCGCGAGGACGTCTTCCCGGTCGGTGTCATCGACGCGATGTTCGCTCACCACATCGACGAACTGCGGCGGCTGGCCTCCGCTGATGGCGAATGGGAAGCGTCGGACCCGCCAGCGCTGCCGGCCGACCAGCGCGCGGTACGTGCCGAGATCAACAGCTGTGGCGCCGCACCCAGTGGAGAGGCGTTGCATGACGGCTTCTTTCGGCAAGCTGAGCGCCATCCCGATGCGCCCGCGGTATTCGCCAGTTCCGGCGATCTCAGCTACCGGCAGCTGCGCGATCAGGCGCTGGCCGTGGCTGCTGCGCTGCGCGCGAACGGGATCGGCGCAGGCGACACCGTTGCGGTGATGGGTCCCAAGACCGCCGAACAGATTCCGGCGCTGCTGGGGATCCTGGCCGCAGGTGGTGTTTATCTGCCCATCGGCGTCGACCAGCCTCGCGATCGCGCGGAGCGCATCCTCCACAGCGGTCAGGTGAGTCTGGCCCTGGTTTGTGGCGGGCGGCAGTTCTCGTTACCGGTGCCGGCCCTGACGATTGCCGACGTGCTCGACGGCGCACCTGCAGACGTTGAGATCCAGCCCGCGACAACCGATCCCGCCAAGCTCGCCTACGTGTTGTTCACTTCGGGCTCCACTGGGGAACCCAAGGGTGTCGAGGTCACGCATGACGCCGCGATGAACACCGTTGAATTTATCGCCCGGCACTTCGAGATCGGTGCAGCGGATCGTTGCCTGGCGTTGTCGACCCTGGAATGCGACATGTCGGTGCTGGACATCTTCGCCACATTGCGGGCCGGCGGCGCGATTGTGGTGGTAGACGAGGCTCAGCGCCGCGATCCCGACGCCTGGGCACGGCTCATCGATACCCGCAGCGTCACGGTGCTTAATTTTCTGCCGGGCTGGTTGGAAATGCTCGTCGAGGTCGGCGCGGGGAGTCTGTCGTCGCTGCGAGTGGTGCCCACCGGCGGCGACTGGGTACGGCCGGAGCTGGCGCGCCAGCTCAGAGACCAGGCGCCGCAACTACGGTTTGCCGGGCTTGGCGGTGCCACCGAAACCGCCGTGCACGCGACGATCTGCGAGGTCGACGACCCCCCGGCAGACTGGACCGCCGTGCCATATGGCGTGCCGTTGCCGAATATCGCCTGTCGGGTGGTGAACGACAGGGGCGGCGACTGCCCCGACTGGGTCGTCGGCGAGCTGTGGGTGTCGGGCCGCGGTATTGCGAGGGGTTACCGCGGCCGCCCGGATCTCACCGCTGAGCGTTTCGTCAGGCACGACGGACGGACGTGGTATCGCACCGGCGATCTGGCACGGTATTGGCCGGACGGCACATGCGAGTTCGTCGGACGCGCTGACCATCGCGTCAAAATCAGCGGCTACCGCGTCGAGCTCGGCGAGGTCGAGTCCGCGCTGAGGAAGGTACCCGGCGTGGCAATGGGGGTCGCGGTGATGGCAGCGACGCCCGGCGGTACCGAGGTTTTGGCCGCGGCAGTACGCGCCGACGACCCGCGGTTGACCGCTGACGGTGTGCGCGGAGCGATGGCTGAACTTGTTCCCGCACACATGATTCCGCAGCAACTGTCGCTCGTCGAACACATACCCTTCACGCTGGCCGGCAAGATCGACCGCCGCGTCGTCCAGGGCCAGTTGGCCGCCGCCGTCGCCGACGTGACTGAGCCCGACCACCGGGTCCCGTCGACACCGCTGGAATCGGCTCTTGCTGCGATCGTGGGCGATGTGCTCGATGTGGAGTCGGTCGGTGTCGACGATGACTTCTTCGCCCTCGGCGGGGACTCGGTGCTGGCGACGCAGGCCGTGGCGCGCATCCGGGCGTGGCTGGACACCCCCGACGCGATAGTCGCCGACATCTTTGCCACCCGAACGGTTTCGGCACTTGCCGACGTGCTGGGCCGCCGCGAACGCGACCCCGGCCGGCTCGATCAGGTCGCCGAGCTCTACCTGGAAGTTATCCACATGGAGGCGGACCATGTCGCGGCCGCCGTCGCTAAACCAGAAGCAATGCAATGATTTTCAATAGCTTGACATCAGCGGCGAAGCAGGCGTTCCCACCCTGGATCAAGCTGGTGGCTGGTCGGGACGGGAGAGCGCGCGCAGGTGCGACCGTGGTGTTTCCACACGCCGGAGCGGCCGCTGCGGGCTACCGCAAGTTCGCGACCGCGCTGGCCGCAGGCGGTGATACCTACATCGTGCAATACCCGCGGCGCGCTGAACGGATGCGCGAGCCCGCCGCCGAAACCGTCCACGACCTCGCCCGCGGGTTGTTCGTGGCGGGGCCGTGGCGTCGCGCGGCACCGCTGCGGCTTTTCGGCCACAGCATGGGCGCTGTCGTCGCTTTCGAGTTCGCCAGGATCGCCGAAGCCCGCGGCACCGCGGTGGAGCAACTGTGGGTGTCGGCGGCTCCGGCACCCGCTGCCATCGCCGGCATGCCAGAACTACCCACCAGCCACGACGGATTGCTCGCCGATGTCGCCGAACTCGGCGGCACAGAGGCCGATCTGCTCGCCGACCAAGAGTTCGCCGAGCTGCTGATGACCGCGGTGCGGGCCGATTATCATGTGATCAACCGCTACTCGTGCGGACCCGATGTCCAGATCAGTGCCGACATTTGCGCATTGGGCGCTCGCGACGACCATCGCGTCGACGCCGCTGATCTACAGCTTTGGAAAGACCACACCGCGGGCGCCTTCCAGCTTTCCTGGTACGACGGCGGACATTTCTATCTCGACGAGCACATCGATGCCGTGGCCGCGCAGGTGAATGCCGATGTCTGACGACAGATTCGCGGCCGCCGCCGAGCCGATAGTGATTGTCGGCATGGCCGTAGAAGCGCCAGGCGGCATCGACACCGCCGACGGTTACTGGGAGCTGTTATCCCACGGCCGTGAGGCGTTGGGTCCGTTTCCGACCGACCGCGGCTGGCCAGTCAATGAGTTGCTCGCCCGGTCCCGGCGTAACGGTTTCAAAGAGATCCACGACCGCGGCGGATTCCTTACCGGCGCAACGATGTTCGATCCGGAGTTCTTTTGTATTTCGCCGCGCGAGGCCGTCGCGATGGACCCACAGCAGCGCGTCGCGCTCCGAGTGTCGTGGCGGGCGCTGGAAAACAGCGGTATCAATCCCGACGACATGGCCGGCCACGACATGGGCTGCTATCTCGGCGCGTCCGCCACCGGATACGGGCCCCAGATGGCCGAGTTTTCCGAATATAGCGGACATCTGCTCGCCGGAACCGCGCTGAGCGTGATATCCGGCCGGATCGCCTACACGCTGGGGTCAACGGGCCCCGCGGTCACTATTGACTCCTCCTGCGCGTCAGCACTGGTGGCGTTTCACACGGCCGTGCGCGCGCTGCAGAACGGCGACTGTGACTTGGCGCTGGCCGGCGGGGTCAACGTGCTGGGCTCACCGGGATTCTTCGTGGAGTTCTCCAAACAGCACGCCCTGTCCGACGACGGTCACTGTCGCGCATTCAGCGCGCAGGCCAGCGGGACCGTCTGGGCTGAGGGAGCGGGGATCTTTGTGCTGCAACGAAAGTCGGCGGCGCTGCGTGACGGACGGCACATCCTTGCCGAGGTTCTCGGCAGCGCCGTCAACCATGACGGTCGCAGCGCAGGCCTGAGCGCCCCCAGCGGTGCGGCGCAAGTCAGTTTGTTCCGCCGTGCCATCGCCCAGGCGGGCGTCAAGCCTGAAGAGGTAGGCATGGTCGAGGGGCACGGCACCGGCACCAGGCTCGGCGACCGCACCGAGTTGCAGTCGTTAGCGCAAACCTACGGCGACACCGAACCCGGCGGCGGAGCCCTGCTGGGTTCGGTGAAATCCAACCTCGGACACGCTCTGGCGGCCGGCGGCGCGTTGGGACTGGCGAAAATTCTGGTTGCCGCCGACCACGGCGCCGTCCCGGCCACCCTGCACGCCGCCGACGCAAGCCGTGAGATCGACTGGGAGAAGCAGGGGTTGCGCCTGGCGACGACCCTGACACCGTGGCCCGCGGTCGGCGGCCAACGTGTCGCTGCCACATCGGCATTCGGCATCGCCGGCACCAATGCACACGTAATCGTCGTACTTCCCGAGGTCGCGTGATGCTCGCGCAACCACTGCCCGACGGCCGCGTGCCGGTGTTGCTCTCGGCCCACGACGACAAACTGATCGGTCAGGACGCGGGGGCGATCCTGGACTACCTCGACCGGGCCGGGGGAGGCGACGACCCGACTTCGGCGGTCGGGTCCACCCTGCTACGCCTGCGACGGGTGCGCCGGCACCGGGCGGTGGTGCGGGCGGCAGACCGCGCCGAACTCGCGTCCGGCCTGTCCGCACTGGCCTGTGACGAAGAGCATCCGATGATCACCCGCTCGTCGAATAGCGTTGCGCCATGTATCGCGTTCGTGTTTCCCGGCCAGGGCAACCACTGGGAGTCGATGGGCGCAGACGCCTACCGGCGACTGACCGCGTACCGCGCCGAGGCCGACCGCTGCGCGGAGGCGTTCATCGCGGCCGGGTTGCCTTCGCCGTTGCCCTACCTGCAGGGCGAACTTGAGCAGAATGGGTCGCGGAGTCAGATTCAGGGAGCCCAGTTCACCCATGCGGTCAGTTTGGCTCAGGAGTGGCGGTTCTGCGGAGTGCTTCCCGATATCACCATCGGGCACAGCCTTGGCGAAGTCGCGGCGGCCTATGTGGCCGACAAGATCACGTTGTCCGATGCGGTTGCCCTGGTTGGCGCGCGTGCTGTGATCGTCGACCGATTGGCGGGATGCTACGCCATGGCGGTGCTCGGTGTCGGGCTGGACGAGGCCCAGTCCGTCATCGGCGAAGCCGCGGGCTGGCTCGAGGTTTCCGCGGTCAACGGGCCGTCGTCCACGGTGGTGTCCGGAGATCGTGACGCGGTCGCCGAGGCGATTCGGCTGGCCCAGCTGCGTGGCATATTCACCCACCAACTATCCGTCGACTACCCGGGCCACACCAGCGCCTTGCGCCCGTTGGGCGCCGACCTCGCTGAACTGCTACCCGGGTCGGCGTTTCGAGACGGGCCGGTGCCCTTCGTCGGTTCGGCCATCGGTGGCGAGGTCAGCAGCGCCGTCGATTTCGCCGAGTACTGGTATGAAAGCCTCTGTAGCACAGTGCGGTTCGATCAAGCGGTGGCAGCTGCTCAGAGACTCGGGGCCGATACATTCGTCGAACTGTCCGCGCACCCCTCGTTGTTGTTTCCGCTTGTCGAACTGGTCGACGACGAGTCAGCGGTGATCGTCGGCTCGGGTCATCGCGACGGGTCGATCACCGACGTGCTGTCGGCGAACATCGCCGCCGTCGCGACCGCTGATCCGGGCTATCACTGGGCCGATGCGCTTTCTGGTGGTGTCCAACCGGCGCTGCGCGGATTCCCGAATGCACCGATGCGGGCGGTGCACCTGTGGGTCGCACCGCAATCTTCGACCACCACCGCGCCTGACCCGGCTACCGCGGTGACCATCGCCGTCGAGGATTGGCAGCAAGCGGAGCCGTCGACGTCAGCCGCCGGGACGCGCTGCGGCATTACGATCGTCGGCGATACCGCCGAGACGCTGACGCGGCAGCTGGCGGACGCCGTTGCGGCGCATGGTGCCTGCGACGCCGTGTCGCCGAGCGAGGCGGAGGTTGTCGCGGTGATTGCCCCCGCGCTCAATCAGCTTGACGTGACAGGCGCTGTCGAACAGCTCGCCGACCGGCCCGACGTGGGGCTGCCCGACTACGCCGCGATCATCGGTCCACGGTGCCGAGCCGTTTGGTTGCTTACCACTGGAGGCGAACGGGTTCATCCGGACGACACCGCCGTCAGGCCTGCGCAGGCTGCGCTGGCCGCGATGCACCGCAGCGTCGGCTTCGAGTTCGGCGACCAGACGTTCGGAAGCGTTGACCTTCCGTCGCGAGAAGTCGATGCGCCGACTGCGGCCGCCGTCGTCGACGTGCTGCTCGGCGATGTGGGTGTGATGGCGTTGCGCGCCAACGGC
>DASQRI010000510.1:0-2197 GCA_035642975.1 Mycobacterium sp. | reverse complement strand
CCTTGCCATGCGATGGCCGCGCCGGCGGCCTCAAGCTTTTCGTGCCGAGCGGAGGCCGACCCAACCCGAGGGGGCAACCTGAGGAATCTCATCGCCATACCAGTCCTGACGAGCGGATTGGTCGCAGCGCTGATCAGCCCTGCCGGTACTGCATCGGCTTTTTGCGACGCGGCGGACTGTGTTCCGAACGTGGCGCGCAACGTTGTCGAGGGCACGCCCTGCGTTGCTCAAGCGCTGTACGACTTCGGCCTGGACCCCAACGCCAGGACATTCGTCTGTGCCGCTACGGGCGCTTGGCTACCGGCCGGATCCCTGATCGGTCTGCGCGAAGTCGCGCTGCCGTGCGATGCGATAAACGAGTCGGCGCAGGACCCCAACGGGATCCCGTTGATCTGCGCACAGATAAACGGCAACTTGCGATGGGCAAACCGCGCCGATACACCGCCGCCGCCGCGGTGCATCAGCGCGGCTCTCGCATGTGTTTTCGGACGGGCTTGAGTGTGGTCACCGGAAACGGTGAGCCGACGGCCGCGTCCAGGATGCGCCGCTGGGTGTCAGCGGTTTTGGCCCAGCACCGGGCGCGCGGGGGGACGGTATCGCTGCGGGCCATGGCTAGGGTTAACGCGTTCGCGTGAAGAACTGGAATGCCGGTCTGGAATATTGGGCATTCGTCGACACGTACGTTGGACAAGACGGGCGCCTGAATCAGGAGCGAACATGCCAGACGATGCTGCTACCGGCGCAGAGGCTGATGCGCCGGTAGACGTGGTGTACCAGCAGCCAATCCAGCCGCCGGGCCAGGTTGAACGGATCGCGCTTATCGCCGGGCTGGTCGCCGGAGTGGTGTTGGCCGGGTTGGTCGGTTGGCTGAGTTTCCGGACCTACGAGGCGCAGAACCGCGAGACGCAGCGCGATCTCTTCGTGCAGACGGCTCAGCAGGTCGCGGTGAACCTCAGCACGGTCGACTACCAGCATGCCGACGTTGACGCGCAGCGGATTCTGGACTCGGCGACCGGCAAGTTCGCCGACAGTTTCTCCCGCCGCAAGCAGTCCTACATCGACCACGCCAAGCGCACGCAATTCAAATCGCTGGGTGTCGTCACCGATGCCGGACTGGAAACGCAGGACGGCAACGAGGGTCGCGTGCTGGTAGCGGTGACGGTGACGTCCGCGGATCCCGCGCAGGCCGAGCGGGAGCCGCAGTTCTTGCGGATGCGGATCACCGTGCAGAAGATCGGCGCTTCGGCCAAGGTCTCCGACGTCATGTTCGTGTCATGACGCGCTCCGTCAACTGGCCGCGCGTGCTCATCTACGGCCTGCTGCCCGCGCTGGCATTGCTGTTGGCGATGTCCGCGGGCTTGCTGAAGTGGAAAGACTCCTCCATTCGCGACATCGATGTTGCCCGCAGCCAATCTGTCTCGGCCGCAAGAGATTCCGTTGTCGCAGTGCTGACGTTCCGGTCCGACACCGTGGACCGGGACGTGGCGGCCGCGCGGGCGCGGTTGACCGGCGGCTTCCTGGACACGTACACGCAGCGGACGCAGCAGGAGCTGATCCCCAATGCGAGACAACGGCGCGTCACGGCGACCGCCAGCATGCAGGCAGCCGCATCAGAGTCGGTGAACCAGAGTCACGCGGTGGTGCTGTTGTTCGTCACCCAGAACGTCAGGATCGGTGACGCCCCGCCGGCCGACACCGGTTCCAGCGTTCGGGCGACGCTCGACAAAGTCGGTGATCGCTGGCTGATCTCCGACTTCGACCAGTACTAGTCCCGACGAGACAGCCCGCGAAGGATCAGGTGATGACCCGACCACGCTGGATCGATGTGAACGCGCCCGCCGTGGAGTTGAAGGCCATGACGTGGGGGTCGTCCGACGGCCCGATTGCGTTGTGTCTGCACGGATTCCCCGATACCGCTTACGGCTGGCGCAATTTCGCGCCCCGGCTGGCCGAGCGGGGCTGGCGAGTGGTGGCGCCGTTCATGCGCGGCTATGCGCCGTCGTCGATTCCATCGGACGGCAGCTATCACATCGGGGCGCTGATGGACGACGCGCTGCAGGTGCGGTCGGCGGCCGGCGGCACCGAGCGTGACGTGGTGATCGGTCACGACTGGGGAGCGATGGCGGCGAACGGTCTGGCCGCGATACCCGACAGCCCATTCGCCAAGGCGGTGATCATGTCGGTGCCGCCGGCCGCG
>DASQRI010000509.1:0-4656 GCA_035642975.1 Mycobacterium sp. | reverse complement strand
GCCGCCGGCCACCACCGGCACGTCGAGCTCGGAGATGAAGGTCTTCAGGTTCAGCGGCTCGCCGTCGCTGGCGACCCGTTCGGCGGAGATGATGCTGCCCTGAATGACCAGCAGGTCGATGCCCGCCGACAGCAGTGCCGGCGTCAACGCCTGGGCGTTTTGCGGGCTGACCCGGACCGCGGTGGTCACGCCGGCCTCGCGGATGCGAGCCACCGCAGCGCCCAGCAGATTGGGGTCCAGCGGCGCAGCGTGGAACTGCTGCAGCAGCCGGATCGCCGCCGCAGGCTCGGGCTCTTTGGCGGCCGCTTCGATGACCTGGACGATCTTGGCGTTCACATCCGCGTGGCGGCCGATCAGCCCTTCGCCGTTGAGCACCCCCAGTCCGCCCAGCCTACCGAGCTCGATGGCGAATTCCGGCGACACCAGCGCATCGGTCGGATGGGCGACGATGGGGATCTCGAACCGGTAGGCGTCGAGTTGCCACGCCGTCGTCACGTCCTGCGAGGAGCGGGTGCGCCGCGAGGGCACGATACTGATGTCATCGAGTTCGTAAGTGCGCCGGGCTGTTCGGCCCATGCCGATCTCGACCATGTCACGCATGAGCGGTCCTTCGATCAGTTCACCGAGCGTAGTAGTTGGGCGCTTCGGCGGTCATCGTGATGTCGTGCGGATGGCTTTCCTTCAAGCCCGCCGCGGTGATCCGTACGAATTGTGCACGCTGCAGCGCCTCGATGGTTTCCGCACCGGTGTAGCCCATCGCGGCCCGCAATCCACCGGTGAGCTGATGGATCACCGACGCGAGCGGCCCGCGGAACGGCACCCGGCCCTCGATGCCTTCGGGTACCAGCTTGTCCTCGGAGAGGGCGTCGTCCTGGAAGTAACGGTCCTTCGAATACGACTTGCCTAGACCCCCCGAAGCCCCACGTCCTTGCATGGCGCCCAGCGACCCCATGCCGCGGTAGCTCTTGTACTGCTTGCCGTTGACGAAGATCAGCTCGCCGGGGGCCTCGCCGGTGCCGGCCAGCAGCGAACCCAGCATGGCCGTCGATGCGCCGGCGGCCAGCGCCTTGGCGATGTCGCCGGAGTACTGCAGGCCGCCGTCAGCGATCACCGGCACCCGGGCCGGCCCGCAGACCGCCACCGCCTCGAGGATCGCGGTGATCTGCGGCGCGCCCACTCCGGCCACCACGCGGGTGGTGCAGATGGACCCCGGTCCGACGCCGACTTTCACCGCGTCGGCGCCGGCCTCGACCAGCGCGGCGGCCGCCGACCTGGTGGCGACGTTGCCGCCGACGATCTCCACCCGGTCGCCGACCTCGGCCTTGAGCTTGCCGACCATGTCGAGCACCAGTCGGTTGTGGGCGTGCGCGGTGTCGACCACCAGCAGATCAGCGCCGGCGTCGGCCAGCGTCATCGCACGCACCCAGGCATCGTCGCCAACCCCGACAGCGGCCCCGACCAGCAACCGGCCGTCGCTGTCCTTGGTCGCCAGCGGGTGCTGTTCGGTCTTGACGAAGTCCTTGACGGTGATCAGCCCGGTCAGTCGGCCGTGGCCGTCGACGATGGGCAGCTTTTCGATCTTGTGCCGCCGCAGCAGGCCCAGCGCCGCGTCCGCGCTGACGCCCTCTTGGGCGGTGATCAGCGGGGCTTTGGTCATCACCTCGGCGACATGCTTGGACTGGTCGACCTCGAAGCGCATATCGCGGTTGGTGATGATGCCCACCAACCCGCCCGAGTCGTCGATGACCGGCAGCCCGGAGATCCGAAACCGGGCACACATCGCGTCGACCTGAGCCAGCGTGTTCTCCGGGTGGCAGGTGACCGGATCGGTGACCATGCCGGCCTCCGATCGCTTCACCGTTTCGACCTGCCCGGACTGCTCGGAAATCGGCAGGTTGCGGTGCAGCACCCCGATGCCGCCGGCGCGGGCCATCGCGATCGCCATCCGCGACTCGGTGACGGTGTCCATCGCCGAGCTGACCAACGGCACGTTGAGCCGGATCTTCTTGGTGAGCTGACTGGAAGTGTCCGCGGTGGCCGGCACGACATCGGACGCGGCAGGCAGCAGCAGGACGTCATCGAAGGTCAGTCCCAGCATCGCGATCTTCTGCGGATCGTCGCCGCCGGTCGGCACCGGATCGTCCGGGAAGCCGCCGACGCGGGGATACGAGGTGACGATCAAGTCGCCGCTGCCTTCAAGACGGGACAAGCCAGATGACATTGCCGGGGCCCTCCCATACGCACGCGGAGTGAGAATGCCATCCTATCGGCTTCCCGCCCCGCGACGATGCACGCCGCGACGACGCGTGCGGCGGGGGTCCCCCCAGCCGCGAAGCGGCGAGGGGGCAAGGCGGGCAATTTGGCCCAAGCCACCGCTGACGACGCGCGCCGTGCAAGCGGCGCGAGGTGGCGACATGGCGGCTGGGCTGCGGGTCCAGCGCTGGCGCGATGCCCGCCCGGCTGCGTAATGTGGAGCCGTGCGCGACTACCTTCCGCCCGGTTTGCCGCCCGACCCATTCGCCGACGACCCGTGTGATCCGTCGGCCGCGTTGGATGCCGTCGAGCCCGGTCAACCGCTCGACGCCCAGGAGCGGATGGCGGTCGAGGCCGACCTGGCCGATCTCGCGGTTTACGAGGCCTTGTTGGCGCACAAAGGTGTTCGCGGTCTGGTGGTGTGTTGCGACGAGTGTCAGCAGGACCACTATCACGACTGGGACATGTTGCGCGCGAACCTGCTGCAGTTGTTGGTCGACGGCACCGTGCGTCCGCACGAGCCGGCGTACGATCCAGAACCCGATTCCTACGTCACCTGGGATTACTGCCGCGGATATGCGGATGCCTCACTCAACGAGGCGACCTCGGACACCGAGGGATTTCACGGACGCCGCTGAGCGGCATTTCTGCCCGTAGCGAAGGCTTTTCAGCCACCGACCGGATGGGGCGGCTGAACCCTGATTCCGGGATCCGCGGGCACTGCGCTGGGCGGCACCGTCGCGTCGGGGTCGCGGTTCGCCACTTTCGCGTGTAACAGGTTCATCTGGTCGATCAGATCCTGTTTACGATCGCTGTCCCGGACGGTCTGCACCCTGTCGCCGACCGCGTCCAGCTTGTCCTGGGCCTGGTCCCATTGGCCCAGCGCGATCATTTGCTGAACCTGGTCCAAGTCGGTTTCCGCGGACACCGCGATCCGGTCGTCGTGCACCGACGCCGGCTCGCCGAACAGCATCGTGCGGACACCGTAGAGCGTGTCGCCGGGCTGGGCCTGGCCCATCAGGGCGCCGAACCCCGCGACGCTGAGCACGGCCGCGGCCATCGCGCCCACCAGCGTCATCCGGCGGCGGGCGCGTCGACGCGCTGCCAACGTGCGATTCAACGCCGCGACGGCGTCGCGCTCCGGACAAACCGCACTGGGTGCCCTCAGCTCGTCGCGCCAGTCCTCCAACAACCCGGCCAGCGCCCGGTCTCCGGTATCCCGGTCGGCGACATCACCGAACTCGACCGGCTCACCGCCGGCCACCGCCTCGAAGAACCGCTCGCTGCGGGCCACCGCCTCCGGATCGAGCCGATCTGGTGTTAAAAATTTCTCAGACATAATCTCGTCCCGCCGCGACAATCGCGGATTTCAGTCGCGCCAGTGCGCGATGTTGGGCTACTCGCACCGCCCCGGCGGTGCTGCCGACCGCCTCAGCGGTCTCCTCGGCGGTCAAGCCGACCACCACCCGCAAGATCAGGATCTCGCGTTGCTTGTCCGGCAGAATTTCGAGCAATTCGCTCATCCTGGCCACGGAGTCGGCTTCAATGGCCGCCTGCTCGGGATCCGGATCGGTTGATCGGTGATCCGGAATGGAGTCCGTGGGATAGGCGAGATCGCGGCCGGCTGCGCGGTAGGCGTCGGCCACCTTGTGGGCGGCGATGCCGTACACGAAGGCCAGGAACGGGCGGCCGCGATCACGGTAGCGCGGCAACGCCATGACGGCGGCCAAGCACACCTCCTGTGCCACGTCATCAGCTGAAAGACCGCTTCGCTCGGTCGTGCCTACTCGTGCGCGGCAGTATCGAACCACGATCGGGCGGATCGTCTCCAGCACCTGTCGAAGCGCGTCCCGATCACCTGTCACAGCCTCAGCAACAACAGCGTCGAGACTCTCCTCCTGCGTTGTCATCGACGGCAACATCTCCAGCGTTACGAACCGGGTATCGCCCGGCGCGGTGGGACACAACTATCAACCATAGTGTGACCCCGCGTACCTGGCTTTAGTGCCGGAACCAGGCTCCGCCCCAGCGGCGCACTCGGCCGGCGCACTCGTCGCGGATGTCCTGCAGCTCTGCGACCGGCCTGGTCGGGCTTCCCGGGTCGGCAAGGTCGACCAGTAAGCAAGCCACCGCCCAGCGCAGCGGTACCAGCCCCAATTGGCCGGTGAGCTCCAATGCCGCCTCGCCGACGGCCAAGGCCCGGGCGCCGGCGCCGGCGCTGCACAGCGCCGCGGCCAGCACCACGTCGCTTTTGGCGCGGTGCCGGGCAGACCCGTCTGCGGCGGCCAACTCCACCGCAAGCTCCGCGTTGCGGACCGCGGTGGCGCCGTCGCCGGCCGCCATCGCCAGCTCCGCGGCGACCCACGCTCGGCGCACCACCAGCCGGTGCGGCTGCGCATCGGC
>DASQRI010000508.1:0-2141 GCA_035642975.1 Mycobacterium sp. | reverse complement strand
GTAATTTTGTGCTCATCCTTGACTCTCCATTCCATTGCTGTGACGGAACATGTTGCCCGCCTATCGAACTGGCCTACTTACATCCCTCGATATCGAGGTAAATTGCGGCGCACATATCGCGTCCCACGTTTCCATCGGCATCTTCGGTCGTGTGCGCTGTTATGACATCAGTCCACGCGGGTCGCGACCACCGACCACGCCGGCAGGTGTACCCGGTGGTCTTCGAGCAGTGGCCCCAGAACGCTCAGCTGCTCCGCCAGTTGCTGCATCCCTTCTTGCATCTCGTCCTGGCGCCCGGCGGTGATCGCCTTCATGGCGTCGATGGTCTGCGGCAGAAAGCGGGCCGCAAGCGTTGTCGTGCCTAGGTAATCCACCCGCCATCCGCTGGCTCCGAGTACGCGTTTGAAGTTGTCAGCCGGTACCCCCGTCCACTGAATACCGTTGACGTTGTTGGGACTCAGCTCGAACATGAACAGATGCGCCCCAGGTTTGGTAGCTCGATGCAGCGCCTGCGTGTAGAGCGTCTGGGTTGTCTCATCGTCGATGAACAGGTGATAAAACGAGCTGTCCACCACGGTGTCGAACCGACTGTCGAATCCGTCGAGCTCGGTCGCGTCGGCCACCTGGAAATCGACTTGCACGCCGGCGCGCTCGGCGTTGCGTTTGGCGCGTTCGATCGCGGTCGGCGAACCGTCGATAGCAGTCGTCGAATAGCCCTGTGCGGCAAAGTGAATAGCGTGGTGGCCGTCGCCAGTGCCGGGGTCCAGCACCTCACCGCGCAGCGCACCGTAGGCCACCAACTGCTCCACGACGGGCTGCGGACCGCCGATGTCGTACGGGATTACCCCTTCGGTATGTTCGGCTGCGGCGTACATCGACTCGAAATCGGCAACATTCGTGTCATCGGCCATGGTTTGTCTCGCTTTCTGTGATTGCGGAGCTCGGACGGCTGAAAAGGACGGCAATCGACTGTGGGCCGAAACCTTTAGCCCGGGGCAAAAATTCGATCTTCACTGCCGGGTCGGCGGCGTGGCCCAGGGCCTTGAGTGCCGAGGGACTGTAGGCGCGCAGCGCGCTGATATAGCCGTCGTGTAACAGCGGTCGCAGCGACGACGATGGCAGAGCCAGCAGCTGCAACAGCGGCCGCAGCCCCGCAAACAGCATGAAGCCCAATGGTGTCCGCCGCCCCAGGTCGATGACCAGGAAGCGCTTACTTACGCGGGTGGCCTCGGCGATAGCGCGATAGGCGACCACTGGCGGCAGATGATGAAACGCTTGAGCGAACACCACGAGGTCGTAACTGTCGTCCTCGGCATCGATCGCGGTGGCGTCGACCACCTGAGTACGCGCCCGCGGATTGCTCCCCAACTGTCCAGCCGCGATGTTGGCCACCGACGTGGGGTCTAAATCGCTGACTGTGACGGTCGCCGTCGGATGCATATCGAGGATCGCCGCCGCCAGCTTGCCGTGGCCCGCACCCAGTTCCAGGATCCGCGGACTCGGGATGTCCTGTATGACGTCGAGCGCGGTGCGGGCGTCCTTCTCGTGCAGCTTGAATAATCCGCCCAGCCGATCGAGCATCCCGATGACCTTCTGCTTGACCTCGTCGGGAGCGTCCTCGCGATCGAGGTACTCCAGTTCGTCGGTCTGGAATCGACGAGCCAGCCACGACGCGTCCGGGCCGCCGCGGGGCATCGAGGCAATCATGTGACCGGGCCCATCCGCGTCACCCATGACAGTTCTCCTTCGCGGTGATGGCTGGTAAATCGTCACCATAGTACAAACGAACGAGTTCGTCTGTCTATGATGGCAGCGTGAGAACGACCGCTGAACTTCGCGACGCGATACTGGCCGCCGCCCGAGCCGAGTTCGCGCAGTACGGGCTGGCTGGAGCGCGCATCGATCGCATCGCCCGAAATGCCAACGCCAGCAAGGAACGTCTCTACGCCCACTTCGGCGACAAAGAAACCCTCTTCCGGGACGTGGTCATTGCCGATGGCGCCGAGTTCTTCCAAGCCGTCGGCCTGTGCCCAGACGCGGTCGCCGAGTTCGCCGGCGACATCTTCGATCTGGCTCAGAACTTGCCTGAACACCTGCGAATGATCACGTGGGCACAACTCGAAGGGCTTTGGATCGTTGAA
>DASQRI010000507.1:0-2707 GCA_035642975.1 Mycobacterium sp. | reverse complement strand
GGTCACGCACGGTGGTAGCTGTGAAACCGGTACCGCACGCCGGCGCGGCTGACTTGCCACTCCCCTGGCGTGCCGACCCACAGCTCGTCGAGTACCGGGGCGACCGCATCACCGTCGTCGCGTGGCAGGTCGATGTCGATCTCGGTGACCTCGCATCGCCCCGCCTGCGACAGCGCCAGGGTATAGATCTGCTCGCCGCCGACCACCCAGGTGTCCGGCTCGGTCAAGGCGTCGTCAAGGCGTTGGACCACCGTTGCGCCGTCGACCGTGAAGTCAGCTTGGCGGGTCAGTACGACGTTTCGGCGACCCGGCAGCGGCCGGACCTTCGCCGGCAGCGATTCCCAGGTGCGACGACCCATCACCACGGTGTGGCCCATGGTGAGCTCTTTGAAGTGGGCCAGGTCCTCGGGTAGCTGCCACGGGATGCCGCCTCCGCGGCCGATCACGCCTGAGGTCGACTGCGCCCAGATCAGGCCCATGTCGGGCCGCGTCATACCGCGACGGGGGCTTTGATTGCCGGGTGCGGGTGGTAATTCTCGACGACGATATCGTCGTAGGTGTAGTCGAATATTGAATTACGTTGCACCAGAACAAGTTTAGGGCAAGGCCGCGGATCGCGGGCCAGCTGCTCGGTGACTTGCTCGAGGTGGTTGTCGTAGATGTGGCAGTCGCCGCCGGTCCAGATGAACTCGCCGACCGCCAAGCCGGACTGCGCGGCCATCATGTGGGTCAGCAGTGCATAGCTGGCGATGTTGAACGGCACACCGAGGAAAAGGTCGGCGCTGCGCTGATACAGCTGGCAGCTGAGCCGGCCGTCGGCGACGTAGAACTGGAACAGCGCATGGCACGGCGCCAATGCCATCTGCGGGATCTCGCCGACGTTCCAGGCCGACACGATGATGCGCCGCGAATCCGGGTCGGTCCGCAGCAGCTTCAGCGCCGCACTGATCTGGTCGACGTGTTCGCCGGACGGCGTCGGCCAGGATCGCCACTGCACCCCGTATACCGGCCCGAGATCGCCTGTGTCACTGGCCCATTCGTCCCAGATCGTGACTCCGTGCTCGCGCAACCAGCTCACATTGGAGTCACCGCGCAAAAACCACAGCAGCTCGTACACCACCGACTTCAGATGCACCTTCTTGGTGGTGATCAGCGGAAAGCCGGCCGACAGGTCGAACCGCATCTGGTGGCCGAACAGGCTGCGGGTGCCGGTGCCGGTGCGGTCGCCCTTGGGCGTGCCCTGCTCGAGTACCAGACGCAGCAGGTCCTCGTAAGGCGTGGGGATCGGCACGCGTTAACCTTAGCGCCGATCGCAAGCGCGGCGAAGCCGGGCGCGGCGGGTCGACGCGGATAATTTTGCGTCCAGAGTCGCGGTGTAGAACGGATGGCATGCCGAACGTCACTGACACCGTCACCACTCCCGACGGCACCTGCCCTGTAAGCCTGTTCACCCCCGACGGCGAGGGCCCCTGGCCCGGCGTGGTCATGTACCCCGACGCCGGCGGAACCCGGCAGACCCTCGCCGACATGGCAGCCGAGCTGGCCGGATTCGGCTACGCGGTGCTGCTGCCCGACGTCTACTACCGCCACCCCGGCTGGGCGCCGTTCGACCTGGCGACCGCATTCAACGACGACAACGAACGTAAGCGCCTGATGTCGATGATCGGCGGCATCAGCCCGGAGAACTGGGCCTCCGACGCGACGGCCTTCTTCGACTACCTGGCAGCTCGCCCCGAGGTCAGCGGGACCAAATTCGGCACCACCGGCTATTGCATGGGCGGACGCGCATCACTCACGGTTGCCGGCCGTGTACCGGACCGGGTCGCCGCAGCGGCGTCGTTCCACGGCGGCGGACTGGTCACCGACGGCAGCGACAGCCCGCATCTGCGGGCCGACCAGATTCAGGCTGCCATCTATGTGGGCGGTGCGGAGAACGATGCGTCGTTCACGGCAGACCACGCCGAGCAGCTCGAAAAGGCGCTGACCGCGGCCGGTGTCGAGCACAAGATCGAAACCTATCCGGCCGGGCATGGATTCGCCGTGCCGGACAACAACTCGTATGACGACGCCGCCGCCGAGCGGCACTGGACGGCGACCCGGGAGTTCTTCGGAGCGAACCTCGGCTAAGCCGGGTCAGCGCCGCCCGGCGACGATGCAGTGGGGGCACCCCCAGCCGCGCAGCGGCGAGGGGGACGCGCAGCGCGATGAGGAGGAGCCGGGCAATTAGCGCCGTCCGATCAACCGCTGCATGAAGTCGGGATAGCGCGCGCCCTGCACCTCGATGCCCGCCGCGGCTTCATCGATCTCGCGAAGGTCATCGGTGGTCAGCTCGACATCGGCCGCCCCGAGGTTTTCCTCCAAGCGGTCCAACCGACGGGTGCCGGGGATCGGCACGATCCACGGCTGCTGCGCGAGCAACCACGCCAACGCGACCTGGCCGGGTGTCGCGCGCTTGCGGGCCGCGATCGTCTGGAGCAGGTCGACCACCGCACGGTTCGCCCCGCGGGCGTCGGCGGCAAACCGCGGAATGCTGCTGCGGATGTCAGAGCTGTCGAATTCGGTTTTCTCGCTGATGCTTCCGGTGAGAAATCCCTTACCCAACGGGCTGTACGGCACAAAACCGATGCCGAGTTCGGCCAGCGTCGGCAGCACCTCAGCCTCCGGTACGCGCCACCACAACGAGTATTCGCTTTGCAGCGCCGTCACG
>DASQRI010000506.1:0-4062 GCA_035642975.1 Mycobacterium sp. | reverse complement strand
GATATGCGCAATCCGGCCGACATGTTGGTGTTGGACAAGGTCGCCAAGAATGAGATCCGGACCGTCGGCATTGCGATGATCCAGGACATCACCCGGCCGCTGGGAATTCCTATCCAGCACAGCTCAATTCCGTTCCAGAACAGCATTCAGGGCCAGACGACCATGCAAAACATGGACTTTCTGAAAGACAGAATGAAAGACATTCTGAAGATGGCCGACGAGATGCAGATCATGATCGACGTGACGGCACGCCAGGCCAAGGTCACCCACGATCTGGCCAGTGCCGCGTTGGACAGCGCAAAGACCACCGAAGAGACGTCGCAGATCACTGACACCCTGCGCGACCATCTCGCGGATTTCGACGATTTCTACCGGCCGATTCGTAGTTACTTCTACTGGGAGAAGCACTGTTTCGACATCCCCGTCTGCTGGACATTCCGGTCGTTGTTCGACTCGTTGGACGGGATCGACCAACTCGCCGAGAAGTTCCACGTCCTCTCGGGCGACATCGGGCGCACCGCGACAGCCTCCCATGAGCTGGAGCAGCTCATCCCGATCATGCTCGACACGCTGAAAACGACACATGGTCTGACGCTGACGCTGTACTCCACGTTCAACGCGATGATCAACCAGATGGAGGCCATGAGCAACACCTCCATCGTGATGGGCCAGAGCTTCGACACCGCACAAAACGACGACTTCTTCTACCTTCCGCCCGAGGCGTTCGGCAACCCGGAATTCCTGCGCGGCGTGAAGATGTTCTTCTCCCCCGACGGAAAGTCGGTGCGCTTCTTCATCACTCACCAGGGTGACCCGATGACGCCCGAGGGAATCGCCAGGGTGTCTGCCGAGCGGACCGCTGCTCAGGAGGGACTCAAGCAGTCCTCGCTGTCGGACGCCAAGGTGTATCTCGGCGGAACCGCGGCCACCTTCCGCGACATGGCCGACGGCGAGAAGTACGACCTGATGATCGCCGTGGTGTCGGCGTTGACGCTGATCTTCATGATCATGCTGCTGCTGACCCGCAGCGTGGTGGCGGCCCTGGTCATCGTCGGTACCGCGAGCAGTTCGATCGCGGCCTCCTTCGGGCTGTCGGTGCTGATCTGGCAAGACCTGTTCGGCATGCAAATTCACTGGATCGTGGCCGCACTGTCGGTCATCATCCTGTTGGCCGTCGGCTCCGACTACAACCTCCTGCTGGTCTCACGATTCAGAGAAGAGATTCATGCCGGACTGAAGACCGGATACATCCGGTCGATGGCCGGCACCGGCGCGGTGGTGACGTCAGCGGGTCTGGTGTTCGCGTTCACGATGGCGGCGATGCTGGGCAGCGAGCTGACCGTGTTGGGCCAGTTCGGCTCGACGGTGTGCATCGGTCTGCTGCTCGACACCCTCGTGGTGCGCACACTGTTCATGCCGTCGCTGGCCACCATGCTCGGTCGGTGGTTCTGGTGGCCGCAGGTCGTCCATCCCCGCGGTGACTACGCCAAGCCGAAGCCGCCGGTGGCACCCGCCGAGGAGGACAACACCGCGCCGCTGGCCGTGCAGCGATCGTGACGGCGCCGGCTTAGTTGTCGCCGGCCACTTCTACACACACCGCGAGCGCGCCCGCTCCGACATGCAGCGCCAGCACCGGGCCCAGGTCGGTCACGATGGCCGGCGCACAGCCGGGCAGCCGCTCGGCCAGTGCGGCGACCAGACTTTCCGCGCCGTCGGGGTTGGCGACGTGATGGACCGCGATCGATGCCGCCCGCCCATCGACGACATCGCATACCCGGTCGATCATCGTTGCGACTGCTTTGTTGGCCGTGCGAACCCGTTGTGCCAGAACAAGTTTACCGTCGTCGATGCGCAGCAGCGGCTTGAGCGACAGCTTGGTCCCCAGCCAGGCGCCGGCACCGCCGATGCGCCCGCTTCGCCGCAGGTTGTCCAACTGGTGTACGACGATGAACCCGTGATTGCGGCTGACCGCGGCAGCGGCGGCTTTTTCAACGGTGTCCACGTCGGCGCCCGCGGCGGCCGCCCGCGCGGCGGCCAGCGCGACGAAACCGGTATTCATCGCGGCCGACTTCGAGTCGAGAACCTTTACCGATGGCCCGATCTCGGCTGCGGTGGCCTGGGCGGCGCCGATGGTTCCGGACAGCGCCGCCGAAAGATGCACCGCCACAACCCCATCTCCGCCGCTGTCGGCCAGTGCCTGCCGATACGCGTCGGCTAGGTCTGTAGGCGTCGCGGCGGCCGTAGTGGCTTGTCCGTAATCGTGGATGTTGTAGGGAATCTCGTCGATGCCGTCGCGCAGGTCGGCGTCGTCAAGCAGGATGTGCAGCGGGACCTGACGTATCGCCCATTGCCGCCGCAGCTCATCGGAAAGGCGCGCCGATGAGTCGGTGACCACCATGACCGACATCGAAATCAGCCGCGCGGACTATCAGTCGCCACGCCGGCCTCAGCCAGCGCCTTGAGCATCAGCTCCGCGACCGCCTGGTGGGCCTCGAAGTTCCAGTGAATCCCGTCGGGGTTGCCGCGACCACCCATAACATGTTCGGCAACAGCGGATTTCAGGTCAACCAGCGGGACGTCGTGCTGCTGAGCCCATTGGGTGATCGCTGCGACCGTGGCCGCCCGGCCGTGATGGGCCTTGCCGTAAGTCTCGGCGATGTGCACCGACGGCAGGGAGGCCACAATCGGGATGCCGGGCCGGTTGAAATCGATTGCGCCGCGGGTCTGTTCGAGGTATTCGGCGGACAGGTGGGGTGGCAGCGCGGCCCTGGCCACCGGAGACAGCCGCGGCTGCACCCAGCCGTAGCCGTCACGCGCCCATCGCCGTAGCCACGGCGGGCGCACATAGCGGATCAGTTCGCGCAAGGCGGTCGGCAGGGGCGACGGCAGCGAATCCATTCCGCCGGTCGCGAAGATCACCGCCCCGGCGCGCGGCAGCGCCGCCCAGGCCCGCGGGTCCTGGGTGGCCGCCCACCAGACATCCCGACACGTCCAGCCAATGCGGCCAATCAGCTCCAGATCCCAACCTAGCTGTGCGGCAACGATGTTGGGCCAGATGCGTGGGTCGTCTGCGGGCAGCCCGCCGGTTGGCCCGTAATAGGCCAGCGAGTCGGCGAAGATCAGCAGCGCCGGCCGCGGCCGTTGGTCAGAGGACATCGCCCGCGACCTGCACCGAAGCGTTCCACACGTCGAGCCGCCACCGGATGGCATCGAGATCATCAGTACCGGTCTCGGAATCGCCAAAGTGCCCGGACAACTGCGTCCAGCTGGCATTGCCCATGCCGCCCAGCGCGGGCCAGTTGGCCACCGGCAGCGCCAGCAACGCCGCGGTCAGCGCGGCGATCAGGCCACCGTGGGCGACCAGCACCACCGGCCGCTCCGGTTCATCGACTGCGCCCCATTCAGGTTCGCCGGCGATCAGATCGGCGATCAGCGGCACGCTGCGCGCGGCGACGTCGACCCTGCTCTCCCCGCCGTGCGGTGCCCAGGTGGCGTCGTCGCGCCAGGCCAGCCGGGCGCCCGGCGCGACGGCGTCGATTTCGGCGTGGGTCATGCCTTGCCAGTCACCGAGATGGGTCTCCCGTAACCGGCGGTCGACCTGGACCGGTAAGCCCGTGCGCTCTCCCAATGCGACCGCAGTGTCGTATGCGCGGCGCAAATCGGACGACACTATGCGCAGCGGCTGATGTTTGGCAAGTGCCTCTGCTGCAGCGACCGCCTGCACGCGGCCGAGTTCGGTCAGCTCGGTGTCCAGCTGGCCCTGCATGCGGCTGCCGAGGTTGAAATCGGTCTGTCCGTGTCGCAGCATCACCAGCCGGCGCGTCGTCATGGCCGGCTCGCTGAGTTCTCGGAACCTTCCGACAAATCCACCGTCAGGACCGGGCAGTCACGCCAAAGCCGATCGAGCGCATAGAAATTGCGTTCGTCTTGATGCTGGATGTGCACGACGATGTCGACATAATCCAGCAAGGTCCAGCGACCTTCGCGGGCGCCCTCGCGCCGAGCCGGCTTGTAGCCGGCCAAGCGCATCTTCTCTTCGACCTCGTCGACAATTGCGTTGAC
>DASQRI010000505.1:0-9391 GCA_035642975.1 Mycobacterium sp. | reverse complement strand
CCGTCGCAATCCTCAGCAGCAATTGGGACTTCGCAGCGCGCCATCGGTCCTTACCTCCTGAGCCGGTCGCGACGGCAATCTACCGCACGTCCCAGGCGCGGCGGAGGGCATCGCCCTGCAGCTCGAACAACCGCTGCGACGCCGACCAGTCGGGCAGCAGCGAGTCGAAGCCGTGGCAAGTGCGCGGAAACACGTCTAGCTCGGTGGAAACCCTGGCGTGAAGCAGTCGCTGTGGCGCATAACCCTTTGGTCTGCATGATTTCTTGAATCACCACTGGCGCAGTGAAATTGGCGTCACACAGCTGGGTGAGCGTCCTGTTGCTCGGCCCCGGGTACATGATCCGCCCCTCCCCCGAGGCGCCGATGTCGGCCAGCAACGCCGACCATTTCCCGGCGGCCGACTCGCCTGCGGCCAATGCCCGAGCCCAGCGCGATCGTCTCGTGCAGGTACAGCAACGTGTGGCTGTGATGCTTCCGCATCAGCCAACCGGGATCAGTTCGGAGTCAACCGGCAAGGACCCTTTCATGTCGCTGCGCAGCGACTCGGTCAGGCCGACCGGCCCCGGGATACCGGCAGCGGTGAGGGCATGACGTTTGAAAGCGCGAGCGGCGCCGCTGAGCACATGCTGCACGGTGGTCGTCCGGTGGCCGACGGCCAGGGGCCAACCGTCATGCCAGAGCGTGACTTCCGTCATCCCGCGATCCAGCGCTGTGAGCACCTCCTGCCTGATTCGCACATCGGCGGCGAACATGTCCGCGCTGACGGCCAGGCCGCGGGCCACACATCCCGTGCTCGCAGGTGGGATCTGCGAATCCAGGCCGACTGCTTGCATACCGAGGATCTGCAGGGGACGGCTATCGCGGCACTGCGGTAAGAGCACGTTGACATCCCAGCCGGCCCGCACCCGGTCGTAGAGCCACCCGCCGACGGAGCACACCACATCGGCGGGGCTGGAGCCGACGACGTCGAGCCGATATTTCACCGAAGGGCCGTCGCGATGCGGTGCACGCGGGCGCCGTTTCTCGAAGTCCACCTCGAAGGTCCCCATCGCATCCCTTCAGCAGATCGAACGTCCCGCCGGTGTCCGGACTCGATCCGCCCCGGCCGACCCAGCGTGACACTTTTACGTCAATCTGTAAAGTTTCGATTGAGTCAAGACTGGCGGCGCGCCTTGAGCTCGGCGAGGACTTGCTCGGTGTGCTCGCCGAGATTCGGCGCGCAGGACCGCGGCGCCCACGGCGTGCCGTAGAAATCGGCCGGCGTCGCGACCATCGGCACAGTGGCTTTTCCGGACGGCACGTCCGGAACGTCGACCATGCCGCCGGCGGCATGGAACTGCTCGTCGGCGACGACATCTTCGATCGAGTTGACCGGTGACCAGAAGAAGTCCGGTTCCCCGGTGAAGATCTCGGCCCATTCGTCGAGGGGTTTGGTGGCGAAAATCTGGTCCAACTCGGCGATCAGCTCGACGCCGTTGACGGCGCGTGACCGGGCATCCGAGAAGCGCGGATCGGTCAACCATTCGGCGCGGCCGACGGCCCGGCACAGCGCCGGCCAGTGCCGGTCGGCCTCCAGCCCGACGATCCAGAACCGGCGACCATCACCGGCGGCGTAATTGTTCATGCACGGGTTGCCCATCGTCTCCCGTTGTCCGATGGCGATGGGCTGACCCGTCATCAGATAGGTGTTCAGGTCGAAGCTCACCGTGTAGGCGCCCTGTCGGTATAGCGACGTCGTCACCAATTGCCCGGTTCCGGTTCGGTCGCGGGCAAACAACGCTGCGCAGATCGCCGCCGCCAGCGTCATGCCGGCCGAATGGTCGCCCATCCCGCCGCGTTGGAACGGCGGTGTGTCGCCGGGCCGGGTCAGCAGATAAGCCAGCCCGGCGCGCGACCAGAACGCCGCGACGTCGTAGGCCGCCCGGTCGGCGTCTGGCCCGGTCTCGCCGTAGCCGGTGATCAGCCCGTAGACCAGACTGGGATTGCCGGGTGCTACCGACTCGAAGTCGAGCCTGAGGCGCCGCAGCGCCCCGGGCCGGACGTTCGTAACGAAAACGTCTGCGCCGCTGATTAATTCGAGCGCAGCGCTGAGGCCATCGTCGGTCGTCAGGTCAAGGACGACGCTGCGCTTCGATCGGTTGTCCATTTCGAACGGTGGGCTGACATCCACGTCGAGCCCGAGCATCCGGCCGAACATCCGTCCCGGGTCGCCGGTCGGCGGCTCGATTTTGACGACGTCCGCGCCCCAGTCGGCGAGGATGCCGCCCGTCGCCGGCCCGGCCACCCAGACACCGAGTTCGACGACGTTGACGCCTTCCATCGGTCCGGCCATTCTCGGCATCCTCTCGTCGACTGGGCTGCGTCGAACTCTGCCATGGGCCGCGGCTACAGCGCCCCTTCGGCCGCCGGCTCTGCTTTGGCGGACTTTCGCGGACGGTACACCGACACAGGTCCGCGATAGCGCCGACGGAACTCGTCGTCGGACAACGGCCATTGTTCGCCTCTGCTGCCTTGGATCACCCAGTCGCCGTCGGCTGCCTTTACCGGGCCCTCGAGCGTGTGGATGGTTTCGCCGGGTCGCGCCGGGCGCGCGAGCACGTCGCCCTTGCGTTCCCAGCTGCGGCCCTGGTTACGTTCATGGGAATCGCGGAACATGCGATTGTGTATCGGCCAGGAGCGACGCCCGTCGGAGACTTCCCAGTCGCCGGGCGAGGCTTGCATACTTTTCCCGGCCGCGGTTGTCCAAACCCAGCGCATCCGACGGTGTTTGGCGGTCACAGTCCCGACGCGCCGGTGCGTCTGCCACATCGGCCGTGAGCGGTAGCCAAGCTTCAAAAGTTCGGTGAGCGTGCCGGCCAAGCTCCTGAGCGCCGCGGCTTTCAACTCCGGATCGATGACGGTGGCCTCCCAACTGTCGACCAACTTCTCGTTCTTCTTGTGCGGTTCGTCCCGCTTATCGCCAAGAGTCCATCCGTTTCTGCGCAGGTAGCGACTCCACGATTCCCATTCAGCTTTTGCCATCGCATAGGCGGTGTCTCTGCTGAACCCGAGCTTCCTGAGTTTCTCCAGCGAGATCTCCGAGTCAGCAAGGCTTTTCAGCGCCACGGCTTTCAGTTTCGGATCAGCGAGGGTGGCTTCCCAGCTATCCACCAATCGTTCGTGCCGCCTTTTCGCGTTGTCGCGCTGGGCCCCATAGGTCCATCCGGCGCTGCGCAACTCGCGGCTCCAATCCTCCCATTCCTCTTGGGCCATGTCATAGATTCGTTTTTCGTCGAAGTCAAGCTGTTCAAGCTTTTTGACCGCGACCGCGGAGGGGTCGTCAGGCGAGGTGGTGTCGCCCTCGGGAAGAGTGTCCAATTTCTCCAGGTCTTCGGGTGAAACCCGATCGTGCGATGCATCCGCGGTCTTCCAGGTGTGCCCCGCGATCTTTTCGACCATCCAGAGGGCATTCGCCACCTGGCGACGGTTGGAGCCTTTGTAGAAAGGACTGAGCTGCTCCCACGGCAGCGCCGCCGGCCTGGTTCGGTCCGCGTACGACGAGAAATGCTCGTGGATCAGCATCGCGGTGCGCTCAAAGTTGTCGTGGGCGTGGCCGTTCGGCAGCTCCATTCCGAGGCGGTAGGTGCGCAGTTCACCGGCGACCGGGATGCCCTCGGCGTTGAGCCGGGCGTCCGGATCCCACATGTAGATCGGCAGTGTCGGGTGGCTCGCCGCCAGCCGCGTTCCCAGAATCGGATCGGCGATCGCGGCGGACTCCACCACGATCACCGCCTTGGTGGCATCCTCGCCTTCGATTTCCTGGATGATCCCGCTCACTACCGGGGCAGAGGGTGTTTCACCGACCGCGTGGACGGGCGGCGGGCTACTGCTGAAACCCCTTCGCCGGTGCCGCGCTTCGTGGTCATGGCCATACTCTTCGGCGTCGGACGAGACCAGCGTCACGGCGGGCAGTTCGGGTTCGCCCTCCATCTTGTGGAAACGGTGCTCGGCGTGCCGGAGGGACATCTCAGCGCACAGCGCGAGCGTCAGTTGTGACGTGCCACAGACGACGAGCTGCCGGATCGTTTTGTGGTTGAGGATCTGGTCGACCAGCCGGCGAGCTGTCGCCTCAAATTTCGAAACCGTGTCGGCGGCCCAGAGGTGATCGGAGCCACCGCCGTGCTGTCCGAACTGCTGGGTCCGCCATGTTTCAGCCAGCCACGGGTCGTCGATGCGCACGATCAGTGGGATCCGGCGCTTGGTGCTGTTGGGCGCCAGTTGTTGGCTGATGACCGACAGTCGCAGCAAGTTAGACGACGGATCCGCTGACAGCAGATAGAGCCGGTTCATTCGGCGCCAGTATCTGTGTGCGGTAAGAGTTTCCGAGCGATCGAAGTCCACTCGGATCACACGGGCACCCCGCCTGCGGGCCTCGGCTATGCATGCCTTATCGGGGTTTTCGGTGATCAGTACCAGGGCGCTGCTGGGGCGAAGTGTTTGCGCTATGCCGTCGATCATCGATGCCGAGTCGTCGTCGAGATCTACCACGACCGTCGCCGCCCGCGCCCAAGCGGCGTGTAACCGGTCGGATTGTGCGCGAAATGTCGCGGCGACGACGCCGGTGAGGCTGATGAAGATCGCCGCAACGATCGACAACCGTGCGATCTCCAGCGCCGTCGGCATCGGCTGCGGACACAGCCCCGTCTTTTCCAGGCTGAAGTCCCCGGTGCTGCCCTTGACCAGCGATACCGTCCACAGCAGCGGGCTGATCAAGGTCGGGTGATTCCCGTTGGTGCATCTCCAAAACGAGGCCAAGCCCAGGACAAGGGTGGTGACGGTGAGGCCGGCGACGATCAAGACCGGCGCCGCCGCCGACGAACGGTTACGGCGCAACCGATAGGTCAGGAAGCACAGCAGCCCGACGACCGCGGCGACGAACACGACCGGGACCCAGTCGCGGCCGTCGGCCAGCCACTGCAGCCATCGTGGCACCCAACGCGGCCACTCCCGTTCCTGGTGATTGGCCAGCACTGCCAGGCAGGCAATGAGGCCGACGGTAACCACCGCCAGCAAAGCCTGGACGATCCGCAACGCCGGTCCGGTTGGCGAAGTCGTGGCCGTCGCCGACTCACCGACTGCAGCATCCTTAGGCCAAAGGCGGTTGGCCAGTCCGATGTTGGTGTGTCGAAGCGATTGCAACGTCATTGAAACGCGCATCCACGTCGGCTCATCGGCCGAGGATATCGACGCGCGGCTGACCCCGGAGGAATTTTGCTGGTTCACCATGCGGCAAATCAACATTTAACAGCCCAGCCATAGTTTGTAAACTAGTGCCACTCGGTGATCTCGACATGGTCGGTGCGCTTCGGGAGGGCATGTGAGTCTGGTGGCCGGACGCGGTCCGCTCAGCAATGTTCCCGCCGGGTGGTTTTCGCCGGTGCTGCCCGGTGAGGTGGTGTATGTCGAACCTCATCCTCGACGCGTTCAGGCCTTCCGCGACGGACACCCGGTGATCGACACCGAGCGGGCATTGTTGGTGCATCGACGAAATCATCCGCTCAGTTACGCATTTCCCAGCGGCGACGTGCAGGGTCTACCCAGTGAGCCGGTTCCCGAGGCGCCGGGGTTTGTCCACGTGCCGTGGGACGCGGTGGACACCTGGACCGAAGAGGGGCGCACCCTCGTGTACTACCCGCCCAACCCGTATCACCGCGTCGACTGCCGCCCGACGAAGCGGCGTCTGCGCGTCACCGTCGCCGGGACGACGCTGGTGGACACCGACGACACCGTGATCGTGTTCGAGACCGCGCTGGAACCGCGTCTCTATGTCGACCCTTCGCACGTGCGGACCGATCTGCTGCGGCAAACGGATACCTCGACATACTGCAACTACAAGGGCGTTGCGACGTATTGGTCAGCGGTGATCGGCGACGCGACGGTCGACGACGTGGCATGGAGCTATGCCGATCCCCCGCCGGAAAGCCTGCCCATCAAGGGATTCCTCAGTTTCGACGCCGACCGCGCCGAGACTGTCGCCGACTTGCCCGCAGCCGCTCAGGACACCGGCGGCGAATAGTTCGGCCGCCCGAGCCCGAGTTCATGCTGGGCGATCATGTTGCGAAACACCTCAAGGGTGCCGCCGTAAATTCCGGTGGGCGAGGCCAGCCGAAAGATGTATTCCGCGCCACCGTCATCGGCGGCTCCATTCGTGTCGATGGGTAACGCCGACGCGGTGCCCAGCACATCCATCAGGTCCGGTGCGACGTCACGCATGGTTTGCGCGTTGGCCACCCGGCCGAACATCCCCGGGGTGCTCAACGCCGCCTCGGTGCGAGCAACGCTGCGGCCCAACCGATATGCCACCGATTGGTCGTTGAGCAACCGGCGTCCATCCGCGCCCCGTTGCGCGACCAGCGCCGCGACGTTGTCGATTGCCTCGGCCATCAGCGTCGCGTGCTCGCTCATCACCGCGATCCGCTGCAAGCCGTCGTCATCGCCTTGGACCGTCCCGTGCTCGACATCCAGCGCCGCCCGCAACACCGCCCAGCCGCCGTTGACCGGCCCGATGCGGTATTTGTCGTCTACCCGCACGTCGCTGTAGTAAACGATGTTGGTCCGGTCCCCGTCGATGGTGCGGATGGGTTGGATGTCGACGCCCGGCGAGTCCAGCGGCACCAAGAACATGGTCAGGTTCTTGTGCTTCGGCGCGTCCGGATCGGAATTGGTCAGCAGGAATACATATTTCGCGTTGTGTGCATTGGACGTGAACATTTTGGAGCCGTTGATAATCCACGTCGCGCCGTCTTGAACCGCGCGGGTCTTGCACGTCGCCACATCCGAGCCGCCCTCGGGTTCGGTGTAGCCCAGACACAGTCGGATGTGCCCGGACAGCACCCCGGGCAGCACCTCGTCGGTCAGATCGGCGGATCCGAACTGCTGCACGGTGTGCGCCACCATGGCGGTAGTGCCCCAGTGGAACCACGGCGTGTGGGCCCGGCCGATCTCCAGATCCCAGATCCGCCGGCGCAGCGCGTTGAAACCCCCGTCGGATTCGTCGTTCCAATCGGCGGCCAGATAACCCTCGGCGGCCAACGCCAAGTGCACGCCCTCGTCGAAGTTCTCCCCGGTTTCGCGGTCCCGCCGCCGCACATCGTCGGTGACCAGCTCGGTCAGCAACGTCCGCAACCGATCGCGGAATTGCTCGTCGTCCGGGGACAGCTCGACGACCGAAAAGTCCACGAGCGTCAAAGCCGCGCTTGGGTTTTGATCGCGCTGTCGCTGGTGCGCAGCGGACGGATCAGCGCTTCCTGCCCGAACGAAGCGATCAGCTCACCCTCTTGGGTGTGCACGGCGCCCCGCACATACGACATGCCCGCACCGACCCGGGTGCTCTCGTGCGTGTACAGCAACCAGCCGGTCCACGACACCGGCTCGTGAAAGCTCACCGTGACCGTCATCGGCGCGGTCGACACGGTCAGGTGCGACTGGGCGGTGCCGATGCCCTCGTGCGCGCGCATCGTGGTCGAGATGCCCAGGTGGCCGGTGAAATACGCGATGAGCGCCTTGGCCAGATCGTCGCGGGTTGGGATCGGGTCGTAGTGCAGCCAGGCATACAGTTCCGGCGGCCCGACCTCGTCGGGGCTGTTGACGTCGACGACGTCGACCAGTCGCAGTTGCCGCCCGGCCATCGGCATCGAGCCGTCGTTGGCATCGGCGGGCGCGGCCACCTCGGGACGGGCCAATTGGTGGCGGATGACGTCATCGGACGGCACATCCAGCAGCGTGGTCACCGTGATGGCGCGACGGCCGTTCTGCGACACACTCACCACCGCGGTGGCCGTCGAGCGGCCCTCGGCGACGACGTCGATGCCGAACTCGACAGGCGGGCCGACCAGCACGGCGCGGGCGAACACCGCGTGCGCCGAGCGCACCGACTTCTCCGGAAACCGTTTGGCCACAGCGACAATCACCTGCGCGAGCACCTGGGTGCCTTCCACCACCTGGCGTTCGTCTTCGGCGGCGATCCCGGTGTCAGCGATGAAACGGTCGTCCCCGTCGGGGCGTGCGTCGAACAATTCCAGCAGCCCGGCCACCGACCAGTGCGCCTGCTCAGATTCCGTCGTCACCTAGCGAGAATGACATTCTCGCTAAAACTTGTAAAGCCTCCCGCTCCTCAGGCCGCGTCGATCACCAGCGTCCTGAACCGGTCGATGACTTCCAGCGCGTGCGCCACACTGTCGCCCGGCAGCCCCACCTGCACCCAGTTCACACCCAGCTTGGCCAGCCGTTCCAGGCCGGCCAGGTAGGCGTCGGCGTTGAAGTCGTCGTTGGCCGGGCTGCCGCCCTCGAAATTGCTGAACACGATGTCGATCTTCGTGGCGTCCCGGTCCGCCTCGTCGAGTCGGCGGTGCAGATCGTCGATGCCGTCGGCAAGGGCCTGCACGGAATCCATCGACGCCGTGCGCGCGGTCTGAGCCAGCGCGGCGGGCGCGGCGAACGGGCACCACCCGTCGCCCTTCTCGGCGACCCGGCGCCGGGCGGCTCCGGTGTTGCCGCCGATCCAGATCGGCGGATGCGGATCGCTGACCGGCCGTGGATGCGCGGTGATGCCGCGGGCGCTGAAGTGTTTGCCCTCGAAGGTGACGTCGTCGGTGGTCCAGATGGCCCGGATCACGTCGAGCGCTTCGTCGAACAGTGCGGCGCGCTCCTCGAAGTCCACGCCGAGCGCGGCGAATTCACGCTTGAGATAGCCGACCCCGACGGCGAGGGTGAACCTGCCGTCGGAGAGCAGGTCCAGAGTTGCGCCAGACTTGGCCACTACGAAGGGATTTCGGTAGGGCAGCACCACGATGTTCGGTATCAACCGCAGCGTGGTGGTGCGGGCCGCGGCGAATCCCATCGCCACGAACGGGTCCAGCGCGTCGTGTCCACCGGCTTCGAGCCAACGCTGGCTGGGCGCCGGGTGATCGGTGAACCCGAAGCCATGGATGCCGGCGGCTTCGGCGGCGGCGGCCACCGTGGCGATGCCGTCGCCCCTGACCAGTTCCGGGTTGTAGGGGTGGCTGTGCATCGGGTGGGTGATGGTGAAATGCATCTGCCGCTTTCCTTAGCTGAGCGCCGACGATGTCCCTGCAAAATACCGCGTGACATTTGTACGATAATCTGTAAACCCAGCCGCGCGACCGGCTGGTCGGTTTTACCGCCGCAAAGGAGCGACGAAGTTGGGCATCGTGACCACGAGTTCGGAAACGGCCTTCGCCCGACCGCCCGAGACCATCTACGACTTCGTCACCAATCGAGGCCTACCAGCACGCTCCGCTCCCCAACGCCTTGTTCCAGCAAGTCAACCCCGCAAAGATCGACGCCTACCATGCGGCGATCGGACGAGAATTGGATGTGCTCGATGACGGCG